>NZ_UWOA01000072.1:0-15111 GCF_900604305.1 Mycobacterium sp. P7213 | reverse complement strand
CTAAGGCGAGGGCGATTACGAGCCATTGCTGTTTTGGACGTCGAACTGCCAACGGGAAGGGCGACCCCTGTACGCCCTGTACGCCGATTCGTTGCTGAGGAAACAAATTCGGCGGAATCATCGGCGACAGTGACTCGGATACTTGAGCCGCGCAGTGCTCAGTCCACATCTGGCCGTCGAAATATCGCTGTATCGGTTTGCCAGACGGGTCTGGGTACCAACCTGCCGGCGCCGTCATCCCTTCACCATGCGTAGCAGCATACGAGCTGACAAGGGCCCTCGTCGCGGCATAGGCCCTGACGGTGATCACACTGGCGAGAATGCCGTCCTGCTCCGGTGCGGCCGCAGCCACTACGGTGGGACGCTGCTGTGCGAAGAGGCTCCGTAGATTGTCGGTGTGTTGTGGCAGGTTCTGTTGCTGTGGAACAACACGGCGGCGACTCCCGCTGGAGACTGTGTTGGGCGCGGCAGCCTAGCCGGCCGTATACCGCAAGGTCCGATCTCCTTGCAGACTTCCCGGACCTGGCAGAGCGTGAAGCTGCGCTCGGAATTCGTCCTGGCCAACCGTTTCTCCTGATGGCCGATGGCCGGCCGGATATTGAGGTCCTGGAGTTTTTCCGGTCGCCAGCGTTCCAAGCGTTGGCGGCGGGCTCGCAGGAGTCCTATGCACCGGACATCCAGCTGTTTCTGTCGTTCCTCTCCGTTCAAGGCATCGACTGGAGAACGGCGACGTTCGAGCATCTTGCCGACTACGAGTTCTGGCGGCGACGCGACCGGCAGAACCCGGATCGAGTTGGTGCTGCAACGTTTTCACGGGAACTGGCGGCGATCAAGAAGTTCTACGACTGGCAGCAGTGGCGCGGCAACGTGGCCGTTTCTCCTGTCGTCCGGCATAAGGCCGGCTCGAATGGGGATTCGGATTCCACGCGGTTGCAACCGGCTGCTGTTCGTTCGGTCCAACTGAAGTGGCTGACGCCCCGTGCGTACAAGCGCTGGCGCGATGTCGGCCTCGGTGGCTACCGCGGCGACGGACGACGGGATACGACGTGGCGAGGGCGCAATGACGGCCGCAACTTGGCGTTCGCCGAAGCGCTGTGGTCGAGCGGACTGCGACTGCGTGAAGCCGGAACACTGGTCCTAGGTGAGATCCCCGACGCTGATAGCCAAGTGCGTTACGCCAAGGCCCGAGTCAGTCAAGCCGTGGCGAAGGGTCGCGGCCGTGATTTCTGGATCAGCGCCGCGGCGCTGAAACACATTGACAACTACCTTATTTCAACCCGAGCGGCGGCCGTTCACCGTGCCCGCTCGGAAGGCCGCTATGACGCGCTGACCGACATCAAGATCGTCGACACGGTGGACCATCACCGGCGCGTCCACTTCACCGACCGGGACGGAACCAAGGGGACGGCGCCACTGGACAGTCTCGACTCCAAGGACCGGCTCAACTTCTACATCACCACCGATCGAGGGCTTGAACCCTGGATGGTGTGGCTGTCTGAGGCCGGCCTTCCGCTGCCGTACCGCACCTGGGAGGCGATCTTCTCCACGGCGAACAGTCGGTGTCAGAGCCTTGGAGTAGACATCCATTGTCACCCGCATATGCTGCGCCACTCGTTCGCCCTGAGGATGTTGGTCACGTTGATCTACGCACACGAGCGCAAGATGGGCATCACCCCGGCCGAGCGGCGCGAGTATCGCCACATCTTCGGCGACCCTTGGATCTTGGTTCAAACGCTACTGGGCCACGCGAACGTGGAAACCACGCGCCACTGCTACCTCGAACCCGTATCGGGCCTGCAAGTAGACCTGTTCCTCAACGACGACACGGCCGAGGACGCATCGATCGCCGACTTCATCACGCACATCGCCGCAGCGGCCCCCGGAATCATCGACACCGAGGAGCAATGAGCGTTGGCCTCGCGTAGAACAGCGCCCCTCCCAGCCGGCAAGTACGCCCGGCCCGCTCCGGTAGATCCTGAGCTTCGGCGGCTCTGCTTCACCGACGAGGGGGGACGCACAAGGACATTCTCGTTCGATGACGTCGACGGGCCCGCTGAACTGATCGGCGACCTGGTCACCGCGTTGGCGAACGGGTCGCAATCGGGTGGTCGTTGGCGCACGCTAGCCACGGTTGACGCGGCGGTGGGTGCCGCGCGGCAACTGCTCACCTATCTGCGAACGGAGTTCCCTGAAGTCCACTCGATCGCTGATTTCGGTCCGGAGATGTGGTGGGCGTGGCGTGCCGCCAAGGAGAGTCAGACCCGATGGCCGGGGCAAGTGAATCTCATGCGGGCCGTGCTGTCGGAGTCGCCGCGGCTTCCTGAAACCACCCGGAAGGCGATGCGTGCGAAGGCCGTGAAGCCTCGGAAACGGTTGCCGGAGAATGATTCCTACAGTCGCGACGAGTTCGGGCGGATACGCAGTACTGCCAGGAGCGAGGTCCGTCGAGCGCTCAGCAGAATCCGGACCAACACCGAGAAGCTGCGCCAGTACCGCGAGACTGGCGATGTCGGCGACGGAATCATCTTCAACGTCGGTGGAACGCAATGGAGCACCGGATCCCTGCTGGAGTATCTGTCGCGCAACGGGATGCTTCCCTCGCAGTACCTCGCGAACCGGGTGGTCCTGAAGGGCTGCTTCGACCTGGCCGGCGTGTCAAATCCGGCGCAGGCGCTGTTCCCGTCGATACGGGAAATCTATTGCCTCATGGTCGTCCTCGTGTGCGAGCGAGGATTTAACCTTTCCGTCATGGACAACCTCACCGTGACCGCGTTTAGGGCATCCGACGGTGCCGCCGAAGGCTCGGTGTACACCGTCAACACGGACAAACCGAGAAGAGGAACCAAGCGCTACAGCGCCGAAATCTTCGCCGCTGAGGCCGGAAAACTGTGGGATAACGCTGTCAGCTTGACCGAGTCATGCCGCACGGCACTCGCCGCACTCGGAACCCCGTCGGAGAAGTTGCTCATCGCCCATCGGCACAAGAACCGCGCCGGATTTGGCCCGTTCCGGCAGGATTGGTTGACCGCGGGCATCGGCGATCACTACATGACGGATGCCGGACTGCTGGCAGACGACGGGACACCGTTGCGGGTGAGTCTGCGACGGCTGCGGTTGTCCGAGCAGGTGTTGAACCAACATGCCCGGCAGAACAGCGAATCCATCAGCGAAGACACCTACAGGACACCAGACCCCACCACCGCAGAAGGGGCCGCCGAGACCATCATCGATGGACAGGCTGATGCCGTCGCCCACGCCAAGGCCACGGTCACGATCCGCTCGCTGAGTGCCGCCGAAATGACCGCCGCCCGCACCGACCCGGAAACCGCTGCAACACAGCTCGGCATCCCGCTGCCGACGCTGAAGCTGCTGCTCGCCGGAAACCTCGACACCGCCACCACCGCGTGCACCGACTTCTTGAACAGCCCGTTTGCCGCAACCGCGGGTGAGCCATGCCCAGCGTCGTTCTTCGCCTGTTTTACCTGTACGAACGCAGTGGTCACCCCTGATCATCTGCCGCGCCTCGTCACGCTGCTTGACGCCCTCGACTACGTCGCCACCCTCGTTGCGCCGGCCCGATGGGAGACGGACTACCGGGATCACTACGTCCGACTGCAAGCGATTCTCGACCAGAATGCGACCAACGCCGAGATCGGCGATGCTCGCAGTCATGTCACCGACGCTGACCGCGACGTCGTCACTGCGCTCATCGGAAGGAATCTCGACGCGTGAGCACCGCCGCAGCCAACCCCTGGCCACAGCAGACTGGCCAGCTTGAACTTGACGACGCCGATCCGGTCATCGCCGAGATCGAGCGCGTGCCTGAAGCACGGCGAGGAAACCTCTCCACCGTGGGCGACAACCGCTGGGATCTCACACCATTGGTGCAGAAGCAGACCGTGTCGGGCTCGTTGAACATCGTCTTCGACACCTTTCCCACGCGCTATGTCGCCACAGCCAAGCGATTGATCTGGGCGAGCATCAACAAGCCGACACCGGTCGAGGATCTGGAACGCTCCTCTGCGGCGCGCAGCCAACTCGCCCCGGCAACCGTGTACACCTTCGCGCGATTCCTACGGCAGTGGATGACCTGGCTGGCGGCCAGGGGCATTGACGAGTTCAGCGCGGTCACCGATGCCACCTACGACGAATATGCCGAGCACCTCAAACGACACCGCGGCTCCCGCGAGAACTTGGGCAACGTGCTGTTCGCCGTGACCCGTGCCTGGCTATACGCTCCCTACCTACCTGAAGCTGACCGCCTCGCACGCCCGCCCTGGGAGAACAGCCACATCGGGCGCACCTCGGTGCTCGGCCCGGCGAACTGGTCGAGCGAAAACAAGACGACCCCCATCCATCCGCAGACGATGGCCGGCCTACTTGTATGGGCGATGCGCTTCGTCACCGACTTCAGCGACGACATCCTTTCCGCGAAGGCACTCAAAGCGACACCGCGCGATGTCCCGCGGAGCCTCCGGGCACTCACGCCCTATCAACGGTTTCGCGCGTACGTCCAGCAGTCGCGTCAGGAGTCGCATACGGTGCCCGGGTGGGTGGCCCCCAATCGACCGCACATGCGCTTGCTGGCAAAAGGATTCATCGGCTGGCAGCTGGGCTTGTCCCCCGAACAGACACAGGTGATGTATCCGCGCTGGCCGATAGCCGGTCTGAGTGCCAGCGACGACGCGGACTTGCCAATGTCGATCACCGGCTCCGTCGGCGGGAAGGACTGGACCCCGGCGATCAACTTCTACGAGGTTGAGGAGCTCTGCCGCCACCTGGCCACCGCCGCGTTCGTCATCGTCGCCTACCTGACCGGGATGCGCGGGGAGGAGTGCCGCGCATTAGAGCGTGGCTGCTGCCGAACCCACACCGATCCCGCGACCGGGCAACTCCACTTCCGCATCCACGGCAGAACCTTCAAAGGCGCACTTGATAAGTCGGGCAACGCGATACCCGCCGGCGTCGAGCGAGAACAACCCTGGCTGGCCATCGCACCCGTGGCGAAAGCCATCACGGTGATGGAAGCACTGAACCCGACCTCCCAACTTCTGTTTCCGATCGACGCGTTCTCGTTGTGGCCCTGCGGTGTCAACGCAGGAAAGGCCGTGCATGCCCGCATGGTTCGCGATCGCATCCAGGACTTGATCGGCTGGAGCAATCACGCCGCCTTGAGGCTCGAACGTCCGCACGAGGTGATCCCTGCCGATCCCGAGGAAGCTGTGACCGTTAAGCGGTTCCGGCGAACGCTGGCCTGGTTCATCTACCGCAAACCAGGTGGCCGCGTGGCCCTCGGTGTGCAGTACGGACACTTACGCGGCTACACCACCGATGGCTACGGATCACGGGTCGCCAGCGGCCTCAGAGATGTCTTCCCGATGGAGGAAGCCCTGGCACGTGCCGACTACCTCGAAGATGCACACCAGCGCCTCGAAGACGGTGAGCAGGTCAGCGGCCCCGCCGCCGACCGATACACCCGGGCCATCCACCTTTTCGACCGGCAATTCCGCGGCCGCTACATGAGCAACAAGCAGGCGGCCGCCCTACGCGCCAACCCCCAGCTCCGCATCTACGACAATCCGCAACAGTTCGTCACCTGCTGCTACGACCAATCCAAGGCCCTATGCCACCCTGACCGGCAGGTCGCAGCGAATCAGCACCGCTCACCTGATGTCTCACACTGCCAACCCGGGTGCGGCAACATCGCTCGAACCGACCAGAACGTCACCCAAATCCAGGACGCCATCGCCCAGCACCAGGCCGAGATCGCCTCACCCACAATGCCGGTGCCACTACGCGGCCGGCTCCAACAACGCATTGCTGCCCTCCAAGCCATCGTCGACGAGCATCGCAACAGGGGGAAGTCGTGACAGCCGATCGGACCGATGAAGATGTACGTCGTGCGATCCGCGACGCGATCGACAGACTCATCGACGGCAAAGCCCTGCACTCCGATGGCAAGCTCACCGTGAAGGCACTGGCCCAGGAGGCGCGCATCAAGCGATGGCTCCTCACCCACCGCCACACCGATCTCCAGGACGAGTTCCGGGCACGCATCGCGAACACCTCGGTGGAGCCGCCAGCGATACGCGCGCTGCAGGAGGAGAAAGCCGAAACAATGAAGAAGGTGAGAGCGCTGACCGCCGATGTCACTGCACTCACCGCTACGATCCATCAGCTCGAACGAATCATTCACGTACTCGCACTCGAGAACCACGAACTGCGATTGAATCAGACCCAAACCCGCAAGATCGTGTCGTTAGCGACGGGAGGGCCACCGTGAGCGGAGCCACTGCAGCTCTGACAGGGTTGCCAGGGCATTCTTTGCGTCCAGATCACTCAGACTTCGAGGACATGACCGCCAGTGCCGAACCTCTTTGACAACCTCAGCGCCGACACACGCTTGAAGGACGCACTACGCGTCTCTCTCAAGGACTTCGACACCGTCGACGTTGCGACGGGATATCTCGACCTGCGTGGCTGGTCGAGCATGGCCGACATCGTCGACACGAAACCTCGAACAGGCGTAGATCCGGTTGCTCGGGTCCTTATCGGAATGGTCGCGCCGGCCGACTCGCAGGAGATCCTCGACGCCCTGCAGCGTGAGGTTCAGCCACCCGGCTACGGTGCCGACGTTCACGACCGGGAGAAGGCCCTGGCCCGCCGTGATCAGCTCGTCAAGCATCTGCGGAACCAGCTCATGAGGGGACTGGCCACCATCGAAGGGCAGCAGACCCTTCAGACACTGAAGCGACAACTCGAAGACGGCACCGTCGAGATGAAGGTGTTCACCGAGAAGCCGCTACACGGGAAGACGTACCTGTTCCATGCGCCAGGGAAGAAGCACGGCTCTCGCTGGGCGTACGTCGGGTCGTCGAATCTCACTCATGCCGGACTGACGACCAACCTTGAGCTGAACATCGACGTCCAAGACTCCGACGCCAATAGCAAAATCGCCGAATGGTTCGAAGCACGGTGGACCGACCGGTTTTCCCTGCCCATCACGGCCGAGATCATCCAGCTGATCTCTGAATCGTGGGCGGCGGGCCATCAACCCACCCCATTTGAGGTCTACCTCAAGGTTTGCCACGCGCTGTCCCAAGATGCCCGAGACGGCCTCGGCTACGTCCTGCCCGCATCAATGCAGAACCTGCTGCTCGACTACCAGGAGAGCGCAGTCCGCACCCTCGCCCGACGCATTGTTCGCCGAGGCGGAACGATGCTTGGCGACGTCGTTGGCCTCGGCAAGACGCTGACGGCTATCGCGACTGCCCTGATGCTTCAGTCCGCCGAGGACTACTCGACGCTCGTGCTGTGCCCAAAGAATCTCGAACCCATGTGGACCAAGCACCTCGACGAATACGAGATCAACGGGCGCGTAGTCCCGTACTCGATGGCCGACAAGGTGCTCCCAGAGCTCAAACGCTTCAACCTGGTTATCTGCGACGAGTCGCACAACCTGCGTAACAGCAGCACCATTGCGTACGAAGCGATCCACGAGTACATCCGCCGCAATACCTCCAAGGTGTTGCTGCTTACCGCAACCCCGTACAACATCGCGTTCCAAGATGTCGCCAGCCAGATCGGGCTGTACATCGACGACGACGAAGACCTCGGCATTGTCCCCACCGCAGCACTGGCCGCAGAACCCGGACTTCGTGACAAAGTCGACGGGAAGATCAACACACTCGCCGCCTTCCGGCGGTCCGACCACGCAGAAGATTGGCGCCGGCTCATGAGCGACCACCTCGTGAGGCGAACCCGCAGCTTTATCAAGCGAACGGCAAAGACAGAACCGGTCACCTTGCCCGACGGAACCACCGAGCAACAGCCGTACCTCCAGTTCGCGAACGGCGAGAAGTTCCGCTTCCCAACCCGAATCGCCCGTCCACTCAGCCACGACTTCGCAGACGACGATCCCGCAAAGCTCATGGAAGACAACGACACGCTCAACGCCGTGGGCTCTCTCGCCCTGCCACGCTATCGGCTAGCCGACTACGACAACCCGCGCGCACCACACACCGAGTCCGACAAGAAAATCCTCGACGACATCCGCTCCGGCCGTGGGAACGTCAGTGGTTTTGTCCGTACCGGGCTGTTCAAACGGTTGTCCTCATCCGGACACTCATTCATCGTGTCGCTGCAGCGCCAACGAGCCCGCAACGAGCTGTTCCTGCATGCGATCCACAACAGCCTGCCGATCCCTGTCGGGTCGTTCACAGACAAACAGTTCGCGGTCAGCGACGAAGATGTTGAGGACGACCCGACAACACACGGCTCGCTCGCCAGTCGCTATGAGGAGCTCCGCAAAAACCTCCCGGCAAAGACGAAATGGGTCAACTCCACAGTCTTCAAAACAACCCTGCGTAAGGACCTCGAACGCGACAACCAAACGCTCACGAGCATGCTCGACCGGTTTGGTAGCTGGGATTCGACCCGCGACTCGAAGATCAACGCACTGGTCGACCTGCTCCGCAACGACCATCCCGGCGAGAAGGTCCTGGTTTTCACTGAATACGCCGACACCGCTGAATACGTAGCTCAAGCACTTCAGGAAGCAGGTGTGGACAAAGTCGCCGTCGTCTCAGGGAACACCGACGATCCAGCTGCTATGGCTCGCCGATTCGCCCCACACTCTAACCAGATCCCGGGGCAGGAAGAACCCGCTGAAGAAGTCCCGGCGGACGGCATCGACGTGCTCGTCGCGACCGACGTGCTCTCCGAAGGTCAGAACCTGCAGGACTCCCACATCGTCGTCAACTACGACCTGCCGTGGGCGATTATCCGCATCATCCAGCGTGCCGGTCGCGTTGATCGCGTCGGCCAGAAGTCAGACAAGGTCTTTGTCTACCTCATCAGCCATGAGAATGTTGAAGCCCAGATCAACCTTCGACAGCGCATCCGTGCACGCCTTGGCACCGCGGCTGAAGCGTTTGGTTCCGACGAACAGTTCTTCGGCGGTGATGCCGAAATCAAGATTCTCGATGACTTCTACAAGGGCAAGGTCAGCGATGATGCCGACGACGCCGACAGCGAGGCCGACGCAGTGAGCGAGGCGTGGGTTGTTTGGTCGAACGCCCAGACCAAACACCCGCAGATCGCCAAGAGGGTGCTCGGCATGCAGGACATGGTCCACAGCACCCGTGAGCAGTACATCGACGAGAGTGCCGGTAACGTCACGTGCTTCGTCAGCACCGAGTCGGGCGTCGACGCGTTCGCGACATCTACCACAAACCCCGACGGCTCAACCATCGAGGGACTGCTCACGCCGTTGGAAGCGATGCGCACCTTTCGCGCGCAAATCGATACGCCCACAGCAGAACTGAGGCCCGATCACTTTGATCGGCAAACGGCACTCGTCCACGGACCGCTTACCATCGAGGCAATTGCAGCTGGAAATCTCAAAGGAATCCGAAAGTGGGTGTGGGAACGCCTCGCTGGAACACTATTCGCCCAGAAGGCAGCCGACGCGCTCAACGCACTACACGCACAGCCCCTCACCGAGCACGCAACAATGCGGCTCAGTCAGGCCCGCCGAAACCGCTACAGCGTCGACGACATCGCCGACCTACTCAACCAGCTCCATGAAGAGGACCGCCTGGTCATCAAGTCATCGGAGACCGACAACATCACACTCGTCTGCTCGATCGGAGTACGTGAAGCATGACCGACACCCCTTTGAGCCTCGTCGAGGAGCACCTCTACCAGGAACTCTTCTTACACGAGCTGAACTGGAGTGCACCCGATTCCCCGCCGATCAGCTACACCGCCGCAGACGGGCAGACCTACACAGCCACCAATATCTCGTCCTACAAGGGCCTTCGCGTCTGGGTGTGCAACGACAAACCCGGCTCCAAGATCGAAGCGGAACTTGACCGCTTGATCGCGAAGACAACCACAGACCGCCTAGTCATCTTCCACAACGATGACGAGCAGGTCTGGCGGTGGCCGGCTCGCCGCACCAAGGACAACTCGACATCAACCAGGCTGACGAGCCACCGGCACCGCAACGGCCGAGCTAACCCCAACTTCGCTGCACGGCTCGACGTCATCCGCTTACCCATCGATATCGTGCTCGACGCCAACGCCGTGCTGACCAAGGTTCGTGAGGCGTTCGATGTCGAAGCCCGCAACGAGAGCAAGCGAGCCTCGAAACTTATGGCCAATATGTACTCCGCGCTCGAGAGTGCCTATCCGGCCTCGTTCGACGAACAGAGACGCGACCACGAAATCTCGGTCATCCTCGCCCGCATCCTGTTCCTCTTGTTCGGTGACGACACCGAAATGTGGCAGGACGAACAGGGAGAACCGGTACCCGACGCCTTCCTAGAGTTCATTCACGTACAGCCCCCTACCGACGCATCCACTCTTGGGCAACAACTCACCGACCTGTTCGACGCCCTCGATAAGCCCGGGGGCGCCGCGGCAAACGGAGTCGAAGCAGTCTTGCCTTACATCAACGGAGGGCTCTTCCGCGAAAAGATCACTCTTCCACCACTCGGCAAAGACTTCCGAAACGCGGTGCTCGATGCATGCGCAGTGGACTGGTCCACGATCAGCCCCGCCATCTTTGGATCAATGTTCCAGTCCGTCCGTGATGCCCGGACCCGCCGCGAACTGGGCGAGCACTACACCTCCGAGGACAGCATCCTCAAGACCCTCAACCCGCTGTTCCTTGACGAGCTTCGAGCTGAGTTCGACCGGGCCCGAACTATGAAGGACGAGAAGGGCGTTCTCACGCGGCTTTGGAAACGACTCGGTGACATCCGGTACATGGATCCCGCCTGTGGTTGCGGGAACTTCATCATCGTCGCCTTTCGGGAGCTGCGCGACCTGGAGTTGCGCATCATGGAACGCCTGCAAGAACTGGCGGGCGCGTCCCAACTCGCCTTCGACCCAACCCTCGCACTGAAGGTCACGCTTGACCACTTCTATGGAATCGAGATCGATGAATGGCCAGCCCGAATCGCAGAAACCGCGATGTTCCTAGTCGACCGGCAGTGCGACCTCAAGCTCAAAGAACGCTTCGGCGTGGCGCCACAACGACTTCCGATCCAGACTCAGGCAAAAATAACTGTTGGAAACGCGCTTCGGCTTCCGTGGGACGAGCTTTGCCCGTCCTCGGAGTCAGTGATCGTTGCAGGCAATCCTCCGTACGGCGGTCGTGGCGAGCGCAGCGCGGAGCAGACGGGTGACCTGCGCGGTGTGTGGGGGGATGATTACAAAATCAACCTCGACTATGTCACCGCGTGGTTCGTCAAGACGCTCGAGTACTTCGGCGAGCTCACCGGACGGTGGGCGTTTGTGGCGACCAGCTCAATCAGCCAGGGCGAGCCAGTGGCCAGGCTGTGGCGCCGCATTCTCAACCAGGGCTGGCGTTGTAGGTTTGCCCACAAGTCAATGCTCTGGGAGTCCGAGGCACCGGGACGCGCTGGCGTGCATGTGTCCATCGTCGGGTTCGATCGTGCGACAACGCCCGCGCCGACGCTGTGGACCTATCCCGACGGTGGTCGCGGCGAGGCCGCCCTGCACCCCGCGGCCAACATCAATCCCTATTTGTTCGATGAGCCAACAGTTTTCGTCGATGCGCGCCGGACCCCACTGTGCACTCAATTGCCGGCAGCCAGTTTCGGCAGCATGCCCAACGACGGTGGAAATCTTCTCGTTAGCACCGACCAATACGACGCGATCGCCGCCGACCCAATCGCCGCAAGATATCTGCGGCGCTTCATAGGCGCTGGCGAGCTGATCCATGACCGCAAGCGATGGTGTCTGTGGATGCGTGACGCCACAGAGGAAGACCTAGCCGCAAGCCCAGTTATCGCGGAACGCGTCGCGGCCGTGCAGAGACACCGAAGCGGCAGCGAAAGTCCGACTACGAGCACTCGCGATTACCCGTCGCATCTATTCGGTCAGATCGCCCAGCCTTCGTCGTCGTACCTGGCAATACCTCGACATGTGAGTGAACGCCGCCGCTTCTATCCGGCCGCACGCTTCGGCGCCGATGTGATCTGCGGGGATGCCAACTTCCTCATCCCCGACCCTGACGGGTTCGCCTTGGCGATCGTCTCCTCGAGCATGTTCATCGTCTGGCAGAAGGCAATCGGCGGCCGCATCCGTAACGATCTGCGGTTCTCAAAGAACTTTACCTACAACACGTTTCCCCTTCCATTGCTATCCGATGCGCAGTACGCGGCCGCTTGTGCAGCTGCGCAAAATCTCCTTGCGACTCGTGAAGCGCATGGAGGAGTAACGCTGGCCGACCTGTACGAGGAAGATGCGATCCCCAATGACCTCATCGAAGCTCACCTGGCGGTGGATGCCGTGATCGATCAGGCTTACGCACCCGCTCGACTCGATACCGAGAAGGACCGACAGGCCGCGCTATTCAGCCAGTATGTTGCGCTCACGGATACGTCAGCCCGGCATGGTCGGCAAAGACGCTGACTACGCGCCGTAATGCTTGCCATCTCATACCTCCGACCAGACGAGCTGGTGATGTGCGCAAGCCCAATTGGGGTTACGACCGGGAGCGCCGAGTGCGCAGATCCACGACATTGTTACCGATTGCTCTACTGGACACGCTGAAGTCCAGATCCGCCCAACGAACGATCCAGTCCGGTGACATGCCGAGACTGTGCGACGCTCGCGCAACTGAAGACTGACCATACACACGGTTAATTGCCTGTTTAAGTAGCGCGGGCCGTTCGTCCGCAACCTCGACGGGCTCGCTAGTTCGCCAGCCGGCGGATGACAGCTGAATACTGAGGCTCCGGTATCGATCTGAAGTTATTAGCCCGAGGCTGTGCCCGCGTTTCAAGATGGCGGCCACTGACAGTCCGTAGTCAGCCTTGATCGGAAGGTAACCGTGCAGGTTCAGAGATTCCGAGATCCGCTTACGTGCTACACGCTCGGGAAGCAAAAAGGCGCCGGCGAAGTGGAATGCCTTGCGCTCTTCTGGGCTACGAGTGCTCGTGATGGGCGCGTCAAGGTTGCGGTCGGCAAGGATGTGGAAGTACTCATGGAGAAGAGTCAGGCGCTTAACTGCTCCGGGGACGTCTGCCGTCAAGGCGACGAGCGGCCGTCGTGTTGCCGTCGACGGACGTGAAATCCCGGTGTGACCGGTATCGAAGCCTGAGTCATCTAGTTGGTCCACTACCCCAACACCCAGTCGCTCAAGGGTACGGGTTGCGTTCACGACGGGCTCGTCCTCCGACAGCCCAAGGCTTCTTCGGATCGACATGGCCAGCGCCTCGGGATCGTCGAGCTCTCGTTCTGATGGAAACACCGCCTCTGTGTAGCCGGAAGCTTCGGAAACAGAGCGAAATAGTCGAGCGGCCTCGGTGTAGTAGGCGATGACGCGAGCTTCGTCTTTTGCGCGTACCTTCGAGTTCTTTCGGAACGTAACTGGACCGTTGTCGGCTGGTTCTGTCGGAACCGAGAAGAAGGTCAGGGGCACTCCAAACTCGGAGGCTGCCGACAAAGCCAACGACTCCGTGAGTGGTCGGCTTCGTCGGATCACACGGGAAAGCAATCCCTGGGTCACGCCGAGGCGATCCGCCAGCTCGGTCTGAGTGAGTCCTACGACGTGCTGAAGAGTCAAGAGCCTCTGCCCCTTCAGCGCAGCGAAGGCATCGTCAGACACCATTCTCCTCCTCGCTGATGTCGATCGGAAAAAAGTCCTGTGGATCGTCTGAACCAGGGAAGGTGAGCTTGGTGAATATTCCCCCGCCGTGCTCAAGGTCGATGATCAGATCACAGGGGACCGCCGAGCCGTATGTGCCCGGTGAGATTGTGTGAACCACACGCAATGTGAATGCATCCCCGTCCCTGGGGTCAGCATGGTCCCAGCAGAGCAGCAACTCGACCTTCTCGGTCGGCCCGGTCACGATCGCAGTTCCGCCCGACTCACCGAAATCAAGCGGCAACGTCAGCGGCTGTGCCCACGCCGCGCGTCGAGCGCGATTCGGCCCTGCATGCGGCACTCCACCGCGACGAGTACGCCGCCGCTCCTTGAGGAACCGCATAGAGATCTGGTGTTCGTCGCTCTCCAACAGGAGTTGACCCATCAACCCTGGATTGCCTCCTAACCGCCACCCGAGAGGAAGTCCCTCGTCTTCGAGAACTACCCGCAGGTCACATCGGACGGCCAAGGGGAGAAAGTGTGGGAACACTTCCGGAGGCAATCCTTTCGCTCGTTTGGCTGCTGCCGTGATTGCAGTCGACATCGCCGAGTAGATCGGCGGGCCAAGGACTTCGGCTTGCTGCTTGATGACGGCCGCTGTGGGACTAGTGGTCATAATCTCCCCGATTCGAGGTTGTCGGTCATATTATTACCACATTTTTTATGCCTCGCCAGGGTCACACAACTCGGCGTGTCGGGCTACCTCAATCGTTTGGGATGGACGTGGCCCGAGGCTGGGATTCAGACCGAGGTAGGGGCTCGATGTCACCGTCGTGGTATCCCGCTTCGTGCCTGCGGCAAAGCTGGATCGCATACGCGAGATGGACGCCAAGTTGGATTTGGTGGAACCTCTGGTGGTCTTGCCCTACGGCATCGTCTAGGTCGCCCACGACTACGACGAGAGCTACCTTGGGATCATGCCAGTCCCGACGGAGCAGAAGGTGACTGCGCTGAGCCGTGACTTCGGGTCGCCGCGACGGCTCGCTGACTTGCTGGGGGTGGATCCAGTACAGGTCGCACGGTGGCAGCACGGCGAGGGAATCGATGAGGCGAACGCGGAGCGCGTGGACTTACTGGAACTCGTCATGGCTGCCCTGTTACGCCTGTATTCGGGCGATGCCGCTCGGCGTTGGCTCATCGGCCTGAATCCCAACCTTGGTGACCGTCGGCCACTGGACCTTATCCGGCGGCGGCAGACCCGCGAACTACTAGATGCGATTGCGATTGAGCGGGCTGGGAGCTTCGCCTGACGACCGTGATTGTCCAGTTAGTGGTATTGGCAAGGGAGCTTGATGGGTGCGCCATCGGCCTTAGGTGGCGACCTGGGCGCCATCACTACTACTTGTTGTCTCCGCCCAGCCGTCACGGGACCGTTCTCGCCGCTGGATCAGGCCAGTTTGCAACACGCCCAAACCATGCACGGAACC
>NZ_UWOA01000010.1:0-94570 GCF_900604305.1 Mycobacterium sp. P7213 | reverse complement strand
CCTCGCGGATCAGAAACGCCCTGGTGCGCCACCAGCTCAGCGCCGTCCGTGCCTCCTCGACGCGGGGGCCGTCGGTCTCGCCGCGGCTGGCCATTGCGCCGAGCCGGGAGCGCCAGAACTCCACCGAGTGAGTGCGCGGAGGGGTGGCGGTCAGGGGCGGGCTGGTGGCTGTCATGCCCACAGACTAGGCGGCTTGCGTGCAAAGCTGCATATGAAAGTTGTTGCGGCACAATACCTCCCATGTCGGGCAAGTGCTTGCGACGGGCCTACGACGTGGGAATTTGAGGCGGACAGACGACAAACCCCGGCCCGTAGTTGGGCCGGGGGTCGTCGGTGCGCTTGGGCGTGTCGGGGCTAGGCGGGGCCGAACATGGCGCGCAGCTCGGCCCCGGCGCGTTGGTGTTCGGCGTAGGCCGCGTCGGCCTCGGTGTCGGTGGCGTAGGCGTTGCGCCACCGCGCATCCCAGGCGGCGCGGTGCTCTGCGGTGGTCATGGTGGTGCGCATCGTTCGGTTCCTTCCGTGGTGGTGGTGGTGGGTCAGGGCCGGTCGGCCACCTGGCGGTCCATCCTGGTGAAGTGCCAGGCGGTGCCGGGGTAGACGCCGGGCTCGTTGTGAGCGGCCTGGAGGTTGCGCATCCGCGCGGACACCGCCGTGGGCGTGCGCCCGAGGTCGTCGGCGAGCGTCCGCACTTCCTCGTCGTGAGCGGTGAGCTTGCCGTGCTGGCGGTACAGGTCGTCAACGGCGATCACGTCGGCCTCGGTCCAGGGCTCGGCCACCGCCCGTTCGCGGGTGTTGTAGACGGTGGCCCGACTGACGCCGTACTCCCGGGCCAGCGCCGAGGCCGATTCGCCCTCGGCCAGGCGTGTCGCCACCGCCTCGGCCTGCTCGTCGGTCAGCGAGGGCACCCGGCCCTTGTAGACGCCTTTGGACTTGGCGATGGCGATGCCCTCGCGCTGTCGTTCGAGGATCAGCGCACGCTCGAACTCAGCGACGGCACCCATCACCGACAGCATCAGCACCGCGCACGGGTCGGCGTCGTCGCCGAACGTCAGGCCCTCCTTGACGAACTGGACTCGCACGCCATCGGCAACCAGGTCATCGACGGTGCGCCGCAGATCGACCAGCGACCGGGCGAGTCGCGACATTTCATGCACCACCAGGGTGTCGCCTTTGCGGACGTAGCCCAGGCACTCGGTCAGCGCAGGGCGGTTGGTGTCCTTGCCGCTGGCCGTGTCGGTGAAAACCTTGTCCAGCTGTAGCCCGTCTAACTGACGGTCGGTGTTCTGGCCGACGGTGCTAACGCGCACGTAGCCGATGGTCTGTCCGTTGCTCATGTCCGCTCTCCGTAGGTGTTTGTTTGACCTCTTAGAGCCATCCTAGACCATTGTCTAACAATGCGCTATGGACCCTAAATAGGCGGTATTCACCGCTTTGCGGGCCGCCCGGTTAGGGCGTAGGCCAGATAGACAAATCCGCCCTTGTCGGGTTACTGCCCTGTGCCGCAGCGGGTCTCGGGTGCCGAGCGCCGCCAGCGCCGCCGTTTCGGCGGCTGGTTGGGCCGCTGGCTGGCGAACGGCGCGGCGGCGGATAAGTTGCCGGGCGCGCCTGCCAGCGAGGCGCACACCGCCACGAGGCGGGTTATCGCAGGAGACTGCCGCCCGGCGACCAGCCGCGCAATGGGTCGTACTCGTCACGCCGTCCTGGAGGGATGGGCGTCGGCTCCGGCACGGGCTGAGGCTCCGGCTCGGCATCGGCCATGCCGGCGGCCATGGGCTCGGTGGCGTCAGCCACCACGGTATCGCTGGCGGCGCTGTGTGCCTCGCTGGTGGCCGAAACGGCGTCCGGTGAGGCATTGGCCGGGCTGACCGGTTCCCCGGCACGCTGGCGCGCGACGGCCAGCCATTCGGCCAGCTCGTCGGCGGCCACGCCATCAAGGGCCAGCACCTGGCGCGCGATGTCTACCTGGAGCGGCCACAGCGGATCGTCCGGCCCGGCCACGGTGCCGAACAGCGCCCGGCACTCAGCGGCGGCCTGGACCTCCAGGTCGGCCGGGGCCAGCGTGCCGTCGGCCACGTCGCGGGCGACCGAGGCGGCAGCCTTGATCGCGTCCTCGGGGGTCAGGGTGGTCATCGGGTGATCTCCTCAATCTCGGCGTCGATGATGTTCCCGCCGTCCAGGGCGGGCGGTGGTTCGCGGTGGGCGACCAGCGCCAGCAGCTCGGTCTCCAGCCGGTCGATGACCGCAGTTGCCGTTTGGGTGACGGTCACGTCGACCTCGGTGCGCTCGGGCGCGTAGGCACCGGCCAGCTTGGCGCGCTCGGTCACGGTGGACCGCAGCTCTTTCGAGTACCGCAGTGCGGTGTCGTCATCGCCAGCCTGGAGCGCCAGCATGAACCGGGTGAACCCTTGGCGCTGGAGCAGCTGTAGCGCGGCGTCGTGCTTGGCGCGGGCCTGCTCGGTGGTCTCGGGCGGGGTGCGGTCGCGCAGCCGAGACACCGCTTGCTGTGCCGCCTGTCGCGACCGGTAGCCCAGTGCGTCGGCAATCTCCTGCCACGTCGCGCCCGTAGCGGCCAGGCGTGCGGCACGCTCCGCACGGTGCCGGGACTCCAGTCGGTTGGTCACGTCAACATCTTGTCAACGGACGGTGCAGCCGCCGCTGCGCCAGCGCGGGCTCCGACGGGTGTCTCCACCGCTCCCCGTGGCCGCCGTCGCCCTCAGTGACCGGACCGGTGGCGACCGCCCGCCCGCAGCGCCCTGGGCCAGCGCACTGCCCAGATGAGTTAGCTGGACATCGGCCCCAGCCGTAAGGTAAGGGGGTAAGGGTAAGGCGACCCGTTGGCGCACACCCGCGTGTGAAAGCAACCACTCGGACAATCCCGCCATAGTCGGGCAACTCTTCTACCAGTACATATAGAGAAATACATATATTTTCAGACCACGCGGTAAGGTGCATTAGCCCGCGCCTTAGCGCGCCTGGGGGTAAGGCACCTTACCCGCCTTACCCCCTTACCCTGCGCCTTACCTAGTTAGCTATCGCGCACCGTTAGCCAGACGCACACCGGCCCGGCCCCCATCGCGGGTGACCGGGCCGGTGGACCGTGGCGCGGGCCGGGCTACTGGTGCAGCAGCTCAACCCACACGGTCGGGCCTTCGGTGGCCCGGCTGACCTGGCCGGACTCGATCATCCGGTCCAGCTCGGCGGCAGCTTCCTTGTTGCCGTTGAACATCCGGTTGCGCAAGCCCTTCTTGCCCGACCAGCGCACCCGGCCCATGCCGGTCAGCGCGCCGATCAGCTTGGCCCTGGCGCGGCCCTGGGGCGTGGTGCGGGCCTCCACGTCGGCCACGTGCTCGGCGCGCGCCACCGCTCGCTCAGCCCGTGCGGTCTTGGCCCGCCGCGCCCGGCGGCGCGTGGCGGCGTCGGTGGCGATTGCGCACGACACCGCGAACAACTCCTCGGCCAGCTGCCACTCCAGCTCACCCACCGCCAGGTAGGCCGGGTCATCAGGGTCCAGGGAGGCGGTGGGGTCATCGCCCGCGCCCAGGAACACCGCCAGCAGCGCGGCCAGCTTGGCGACCATGGCCGTGCGCTGCGAGTCCAGGCCCGCCAGCGAGTGCTCGTCAGGGTCAGTGCCCGGCCCGGCGTCCTGCGCCAGGAACGTCTCGGTGTTGGTGCGCTTGATCTGCTCGCGCAGCGGTGCGCACAACCGCAGCGGCATGGTCGGCACCTTCACCTCCAGCGGCGCGTACTCACCGGCCACCGCCGCCAGCAGCTCCGCGGTGACGTACGGCCCCGGTTTCGACCACACCATCAGGAACCGCTGCACGGTGCCCTCGTCAATGTTGGTACGGGTCACCAGATCACCCAGGACCGACTGCTGAGTGCCGATCACCACGCCCAGTGAGTACGTGCCGCGCCTGAGCAGCCGGTCGCGGCCACGGTCAGCCAGGCTGGCCCCCACGGTCGAACCCGACCACATTTCGCGCAGGGTTGCCCCCAGACTGGCCTTCTCGTCGTTGATCTGGGTCACCACGGTGCGGCCTTCGTCGTTGGTGGTCAACAGGTTCGACCGCACCACCGAGCGCACTGTTTTCGTCTTCGGCGACCCGTTCTTGTTGGTGCCGATGGTTATCGTTCGCTCGCCGTAGTACGCCTCCACCAGGCCCTCGCCGGTCTTGAGGCTGCCCAGCGCCGGGAACGCGGCGTCGTCGTCGCCGGTTTTCACCGGGCAGGCCATCGGGTCGTCGCCCCACCCAAGCCGGAACACCACCAGCTCCTCGGCCGCATTGGCGGCGGTGGTCTTGCCCGCGCCCGTGGTCGACGTGGCGAACGCGAACATGTTCAACGGCAGACTGAACCGCACCCCGGTGCTGACCCGCACATCCGGCGGCGTGTGCGCGGCCAGCCGCACCAGCGCGAAGCCCAGTGCTGCGTCGGGCGCGGTGGTGTGGCTCAGGCACATGTCGTGGAACAGCTGGAGCCGGGGGTGACGGCTCCAAAACTCGCGGGACAGCGTGAGAGTCGGCGCTTCGTCGTCATCGTCGGCGTCGTCAGTGTCGATTTCATCCACCTCGGGCGGCACATCCTTGCGGTAGCTGTCGAGGAACACCACGTCGTCATCGGTCAGCGCCAGGCCGTCGTAGGCATCGTTCAGTGCGTCCATGGCGGCCTCCAGGTCGTTGTCGTAGTGGGTCGCCGCCACCGCGCGCAGGCGGGTCACGTAGCTGCCGTGCTTGGCCACCACCGGCCCGAACGGCTCGATGTCGTGGTCGGTCCAGATGTTCAGGCCGGGGTCGGGCGTGTCCATCCGGCCGCACCCCGGCTCGTGAGCGGTGGCGCTCTTGGCGCTGGCGTGCGCACCCGGCGCGGTCCACGTCTCGCAGCCGCAGCCGTCGACCTTGCCGGTGGGACTCCAGCCAGTCGGGGCCAGAATCTCTGCCCAGGTGGCCGACGCGCCCCACCGCTCCACCGTGTTGCCGCTGGTCACCGCCCGGCCGCGCTCAGCACGCTCGACCCGTGCCCGGCCATGATCGGTGATGGCCTCGGCCAGCCAGGGCGGCAGCTCGCGCACCTCACCAGCGGTGGCGTAGCTGCCCTCCTCGCGCACGCTCGGCGGCACCAGCACGTAGCGGCGGTCCCACAGCACCGCGAAGCCGTCGTCACCGTCGGTCAGGGCACCACATCCGGGACCGGCGGGTAGCCGCACGCCGTCCGGCACGGTGAACCACCAATGCCCGCCGTCGCTGTGCACCCGCGTCACCCCGTCAGGCCCCAGCTGGCCGGGGCTGATCACCGTGGGCAAGGTGCCGGGGGCGATGTCCTCGGTGGCGATGTCGCGCCACCGCTGCATCTGCACGGCGGTGTCGCAGTCGACCACCACCAGCTCCGACCCGCCGACCTCCACCGCCAGGCTCACCGGCACGCCTTCGGGGTACCGGTCGGCGAACGTCTTCACGTACCGGTCCAGGTAGCCGTCCAGCACGTCGGTGTCGGTGGTGGCCAGCGCCAGCCCGGCCGGTGACTTGACCGTGTCCCAGCCCCGGCGGCCCGCCACCTTGGCAGCCGCGCGGGCTGCCTTGTCGTCGGCGCTCCTGCGCTGCGGGCTGCGCATATCAGCGGGCACCTTGGAGCCCGGCCACACGAACAGCACCGCCAGTCCAGCCTCGGCCAGGCGGTGAACGTACTTACGCACCGCCTCATGGCCGGTGGCGTCGTCGGGTGCATCGGCCAGCAGCGCGGTCAGGAGGCGGGCACGGTCGGCCTCAGCGGCGTTGCCGCCCTTGGGGTTACTCTGGGTCACGTTGATCCTTTCATCGGGGTCGGCACGCCGGATCCTTCGTTGGGTTCACACGGTTGGTTGGCGGGGGTGCCGTCCGGCACATGCGAGTCGAGGCCAAAACGCTCGCGCCGGGCGGCATCGCTGTTTTCGGGGTCAGCCCCGTTGCGGCGCAACGGGCACCAGCAGCGCGTCGACATCGCCGACCTTGACCCGCAGCGCACCGTTCGGGCCGGTTCGATAGCCCGGCAGCACGCCGTCGCGGACCCGGCGGTGCATCGTCCAGTACGACAGCCCGACCCGCCGCCCAGCCGCACGCAGGCTGATGAACCGGTTGCCCTCCGTCGGGGCGGTGGTGGTTTCGGCCACAGGTGACCTCCTCTCGATATGAGCAACTAGAGCAGACGACCGTGCAAACCACCTGTAGCACAGGGTGTTTCGCTCACTTGTCGGGGAACTCAGATGCGCCGCAGGGGCGAACCGCAGTGGGGGCATCTGCCGTCAGCTGTAGGTCCGTCCACGGCCCTGTTCGCCGCCCACAACCGGCGATTGCACCGGGTGCTGGGGCAATGCGGGAACCGCGGCCACGGGGGCAGTTCGGGCTCGATGTCAGAAGCCCATGTGATCGCCAGGCTGCGGGTGCTCACCGGGGCACCTCCACGTCAAGCGTGTTGTCGACCTCGATGCGCAGGTAGATGGTCGTTAGGCCGGTGAAACCGGTGAGTTCACTGACCGGCAGCACCCGGCCCGTCTCCGTATCGGTCACCAGCGCCTCCCCGGCGTTGAGGTCCCACCCGACCACCGGGTACTTCACGGCGCTGCCGAGCCGCATGGCGGCGTAGCCGTACGGTGCCGGGATGACGGGCGCGGCGGCGGTGCCGGTGTCGAGGTAGAACGTCTCGCCGTCGGCCTCAAACAGACCGGCCCTCCCCACCGCCCACGGCTCGTACTCCGGCCCCCAGGCGGCGACCGGGTAGCGCGAGCCGTCCTCCCGGCTCACGGCCGAGACGTTGGGCACCGTGTTCGGAATGAGGCCCGCGCTCACGCGGCACCGCCTTCGGCCGCCGCGGTGGCGCTGTTGGCCAGTGCCAGCAACAGCTCCCCAGCGCGCCGTAACGCTTCGGCATCGAACTTGGCCACCTGGTCGGCCACCCACGCAGGGTCAACGGCCACAGCGCCACTGGGGGCGGTGTTTGCCGCCACCGCAGGGGCGGGCCGCGGTGCGGCGGCGGTGATCAGGCCACGTTCTGCCATCCAGGCGTGAAGGTCGGCTTCGTTGATGTAGTACCGGCGGTTGAACCGGACGGCGGGCAGACCCTCCTCGCGGATCAGCCGCCACACGGTGGAGGTCTGGGAGTAGCCGAGAACGTCGGCAACGTCGTCGGGGGTCATCCGGCGGGTGACTACCGCCGGGCTCTGGGTGATGGCGGGCATTGTGCGGAACTCCGAGTGCTCGGTGTGGTTCCGCAGGGAGAGCCCGAACCGCGATGCCCTGTGCCTCGCTCTGGGTCCACTGCGTGGTCACCGTTGCCGGTGGCCAATGTGCTGGCGTACCGCCCGCCAGGCCCGTCTGGGGCCGACGTTTTGGTGCCCCCGACTCCTACAGGGCCTACTCACTGCCGGGGGTCAAGGCCAAATATAGCCACACGGCGGCGCACGACGCTAATCTGCGGCGTGTCTACTTACCCGTCAAAGTCGGGTAAGTGCAACGCCTTTCGTGTTCAGGAGCGGCGCGGACGCGGGTCGACCACGATCCCGGTGCGCTTGTCTCCCCAGCGACCTCGCCCGATGGGCCAGACGGTGACGGTGAGCACGGCGCGGATGAAGTCGCGCTTCTCGGCCAGCGCCAGACCCCGCCAGGTGGCCACCGCGTCGCCGTCGGCGGTGACCTTGCGGACTGTCGGGTCGGTGTGCGGAGACACGGCTGCGGCCTCGGCGGCGGCGATCTGCTCGGTGAGGCGAGCGGCGACCCGCGCACCCGTCGCGGTGGGCATCGTCCCGTCGGTGATCTGGTCCTCCACCGCCTCCAGCCGCTCCCGCAGCTCGCCCAGCCGCGCCGCCGCGCCGGGGTCGGAGTCGGGGGCGGCGGTGAGCGCCGAGCGGGCCTCGGGGCTGCTCAGGATGCCCTCGATGACCTTGATAACCGCGCCGTCGACCCGATCCAGGTCGCGGCATACATGCCCGGCACGGCAGATGTAGTTGTTGCGCCCGGCGGTGCCCTTGTTGCGCCACAACCGGTCCTCGCACACCCCGCAGACCGCGATTCCCGACAGGAGATGCCGCACCGGCAGCCCACGCGGCCCGGTCTTGCGGGCGGCGAACAGCGCGGTGATGTCGTTCAGTTCATCGTCGGTCAGTATCGGCTCCCAGGTGCCCGGTCCGGTGATCTTGCCCTTGTGGGTGCGGTGCCCGGCCATCGTCGGATTCGTCAGCACGCGGCGCACCCGGTCGGGGTGCCACCCCACCGACGGGTCACGCGACGCCAGCCACCGGGCGACGGCGGTGAGCGGCTGGCCGTCGAGCACGCGCCGCGCAGCTTCCCGCACCAGCGGTGCGCGGGCCGGGTCTGGTTCGCGGCCCACCGACTTGCCAGTGGCCGGGTCGCGGACGATCCGGTACCCGTACGCGAGCTTGCCGTGGGGCCTCCCCGCCGCCAGGTTGGCGCGGTGGGCGCGCATGATGCGGTCACGTGCCTGCTCGGCTTCCTTCTCGGCCACCAGCGCGTCCAGGCCGGTGGTGAATCGGTCGTCGCCGTCGTTCAGGTCGTAGGTGCGACCGGAGTACGAGAGCAGCACCCCGCGCTCGGTGCACAGTCGCCGCAGGTCCACGTAGTGCTCCAGCGACCGCCCGGCCCGCGACGGCTCCCACACCACCAGCACGTCGCCGGGCTGGAGCACGTCGCGGAGCCGTGCATACTGCGGGCGGTCCTGGGTGGCGTAGCGGGTGGCGCTGCGGTCGTTGTCGGTAAGCACGTCAGCCACCGGCCAGCCCTCACGGTCGCAGACGGCGCGGCACTCGCGCTCTTGCTCTTTGACGCTGCGGCCCTTGGCCTTGTCGCTGCTGACGCGGGTGTAGATGATTGCGCGGACGAGGTCAGGCGCGGCGGTCATCGGTCGGCCTGTCGCTTTCGGCGATCCTCAAACAGTTCGATTGGCGCGTCATCGAGATAGAACGGGTCAAGCACGTACTCGTCCTCGTCGCGACCTTCCGCGATCTGCGCTAGAACGTGTTCGGGGTCTACGTCGCGCAGGATGTAGACCTGGCCCCCGGTTGCGCCGTTTAAATCGGAATAACGGTCGGCGAACCAACGGGCCATGTCGACGGTGCCGGTCCACGACATGCGCCTGACCGCGTGGTCGTCACGCGCACCGCGATACAGGGTGACCGGCTCGTCGGGGATAGACAGATGCTCCCGCGCATCGTGGAACATCGCCACGCACAGGTCGGCGTCGTTGGCAAGGCGGGGCTCGGGGTATTCGGCGGATGACCAGGTGTTCTCAATGGCGAACGCCAGTAGCTGAGTGTCGTAGGTTCCGTCCTCCCACGACCCGAACGCGGGCGAATCGTAGAGATCGACCAGGCAGTCGGGCAGCTCGTTACGATTCGGTGGGTAGCTCCGGCCATACCAGCGAGCAGTCATGTCGGTCCATATGCGGCAGAGGTCGCGTGCGGCGGTGTTCATAACACCTATTAAACGCTCTTTAACTACTTCATCGTGGTGTTCGTCTACGCCGACATCGCCAAGACCTTCGGCCACACCAAGACCGAGGTCGCGTTTCTGACCACCGCCACGCTGGTGATGCGCCCGCTGGGCGCGCTGCTGTTCGGCCTGTGGGCCGACCGGGTCGGCCGGCGAATACCGCTGATGGTCAACGTGATCTTCTATTCCACGGTGGGGTTCTTGTGTGCGTTCGCGCCCACCTTCACTGTGCTGGTGATTCTGCGTCTGCTCTACGGGATCGGGATGGGCGGCGAATGGGGGCTGGGCGCCGCGCTGGCCATGGAGAAGATCCCGCCGGAGCGCCGCGGGTTCTTCTCCGGGCTGCTGCAGGAGGGCTATCTGTTCGGCTACCTGGCCGCCACCCTGGCCTCGCTCCTGGTGAACGACGTGCTGGGGTTGTCCTGGCGCTGGCTGTTCGGGCTCTCGATCCTGCCGGCCATGGTCAGCCTGCTGATCCGCTACCGGGTGACGGAGTCCGAGATTTGGCAGGCTACCCAGGACCGGATGCGGTTGACCCAGACCAAGATTCGTGACGTGTTCACCGACGCCAAGGTGATCCGCCGATTCTGCTACCTGGTGTTGCTGATGACGGCGTTCAACTGGATGAGCCACGGCACGCACGACATCTATCCGACGTTTCTGACCTCCCCCGACGGCGCAGGTCTGTCCCATGTCACGGCCAAGTGGATCGCGGTGATCTACAACATCGGCGGGATCATCGGCGGACTGATCTTCGGCTCGCTGTCACAGCGGTTGGGCCGGCGCTACGCGATCATCTGGGCCGCGACGATGGGCTTACCGATCGTGCCGCTGTTCGCCTTGTCGCACACCGCGGGCATGCTGTGCCTGGGCTCGTTCCTGATCCAGATCTGCGTGCAGGGAGCCTGGGGCGTGATCCCGGCGCATCTGACCGAGATGTCGCCGGACGCGATCCGAGGCTTCTATCCGGGCGTGACCTACCAGCTGGGCAATCTCTTCGCCGCGTTCAACCTGCCGATCCAGGAGCACTTGGCGGCCTCGCACGGCTACCCGTACGCCCTGGTTGTCACGCTGGTGCCCACGCTGATCGCCGTCATCGTGCTGACCGCGATCGGCAAGGACGCCACCGGCCGGCGGTTCGGACTGACCGAGCCGGGACCAACCGCGTCAGAACGTGCAAGTCATGGCACGGATCCCGTGAATGAAGCTGCCCGCTAGATACTCCGGGTCGCCGGCCTCGATACGCGGCAGTTGATGGAGCAACTCGCCGAAGAGTGCCCGCAACTGGGCCCGCGCCACATGGGTCCCCAGGCAGTAGTGCTGCCCGCCGCCGCCGAAACCCAGATGCGGATTCGGGTCGCGGCTCAGATCCAGGCGATCGGGCTGGTCGAACACCTGCGCATCCCAGTTGCCTGACGCATAGAACATGGCCACCTTGTCGCCGGCCCGAATGGTCTGGCCGCCGAGTTCGTAATCGGTTGCGGCGGTCCGGCGGAAGGTCATCACCGGCGTCGCGTAGCGGATGAACTCCTCTACCGCGGTCCCGATACGGCGGTCGAAGTCCTCCAGCAGCCACGCGCGTTGCTCGGGGAAGTCGGTGAGCGCCCGCAGGGCATGGCTGGCGGTCTGGCGGGTGGTGTCGTTGCCCGCCACCGCCAGCAGCACGAAGTAGGCGGACACCTCGGCGTCGGTGAGCCGGTCACCGTCGACCTCGGCGTTGACCAGGCTGCTGAACAGGTCGTCACCGGGAGTCTCACGGCGTTGCGCGGCCAGCGCGCCGGCGACCTGATGCAGATACATGATGTTTTCGCCCATCACCGCCAGCGGGTCGCGCCCGGCGAGGAACACCGGGTCGTTGGTCGATACCAGGGCGTCGGCGGCATGGGCCACCTGCGCACGCTCGGAATCGGGAACGCCGACCATGTCGGCCAGCGTGCGCAGCGGCAGTTCCTTGGCGCAGTACTCGACGAAGTCGACCCCACTGCCGGCGGCCTTGAGTTCGTCGACGATGGCCGTGGCGCTGGCCGTGATCGAGTCCTCGATGCGCCTGATCTGCCGGGGAGTGAACGCAGCGGTGGCCAGTTTGCGCAGTTTCGTGTGCCGGGGCGGATCCATGGCCAGGAAGGACTGGTGGTCTCCAGCATCTCCGCGGGGATGTTCTCGAACTGCACACCCTTGCCGGACAGGAACACCTCGTGGGTGCGGCTCACCTCGACGATGTCGGCGTGGCGGGTGACCGCCCAATAGCCGGGATCGTCGGGATCGTTGAGCATGGCGTCCTGCACCGGCGGGTGCCAGCTCACCGGACGCTCGGCACGCAGCACCGCGAACGAGCGCTCCCGCTCCGCGGCGGTGCTGGACCAGAACGCGCGTGAGGACAGGTCGACCGCGTCGTAGCTGCGCAGCGCGGCGGATGGTGCGGTCACGAGACCTCCTCGGGGTATGGCCCCGGTCACACCGGG
Organism: Mycobacterium sp. P7213; assembly: GCF_900604305.1. Lineage (NCBI taxonomy): Bacteria > Bacillati > Actinomycetota > Actinomycetes > Mycobacteriales > Mycobacteriaceae > Mycobacterium > Mycobacterium sp. P7213. The sequence continues at coordinate 82,635 of NZ_UWOA01000010.1, read as the reverse complement.
CTCGAACCGACAGTAGGTCTAGACAGTCTGTCTAGTCAAGACGTCGGCCTTGCCGTTACGCTGCTCGCTGTGGCTTCTGTGACCCGTAAGCCCGCCGCCGGCCGCCAGGAGCGGCGCGAGGAGATCGAACGGCATCTCCTCGATGCCACCGAGCGACTGATGAGCGCCGGCGCCAGCTTCACCGAACTCAGCGTGGACCGCCTCGCGACTGAGGCCGGCATCTCACGCGCCAGCTTCTACATCTACTTCGAGGACAAGGGTCACCTGTTGCGCCGGCTCGCCGGCCAGGTGTTCGGCGATCTCGCCGCGGGGGCCGAGCGCTGGTGGGGCGTGGCGCAGCGCCGCGATCCCGGCGATGTCCGCGCCGCGATGGCCGCGATCATCGCCAACTACCGGCGGCATCAACCACTGCTGATCGCGCTCAACGAGATGGCCGGCTACGACCCGCTGGTGGGCGCCACCTACCGGGACTTGCTGACCGGCATCTCCGGCCGGGTGGCCCAGGTCGTCGAAGACGGCCAGGCCGACGGCTCCATTCGCCGCGAGTTGCCCGCCACCGCAACCGCCAGCGCCCTCACCTGGATGGTGGAGCGGGTATGTCAGCAGAACCTGCCGGCCCGCGACGCCGACTACGATTCGGAACTCGCCACTGCCCTGACGGAAATCGTTTGGGGCGCACTGTATCTCAAGCCCACCGATCAGTAGCTCCAGGCCGAGCGGTCATAACTGCGCTCGATACGCCGACGCCTCTTGCGCCGGGTGGGACAAAACACGTAGGTGAGGTTGCCGCGGGTGACCCGGATGTTGTCGGGACTGTCCAGGTTGACCCGGAAATAGTTGTTGTGCACGGTCACCAGTCCCAGCAGAGCGTTTCTGACGGCCAACGCGTCGACGTGTGCGGCGGGCAGGTTGGGAAAGTCGGCCATGCCGTCGTATTGGCGGCACAAATCCGTCACCGCGAACCGGGTGTCCGCGGGCACACCGACGCCGCCGTAGTCGGGCAGCTTCATGAACGTGACCAGCTTCGGATCGGCCTGGTAGATGCCATGGAACGGCTGTTCGGGGTTGGCCAGCAGCAGAAACGACACCTTGTCGGTGGGGACCGGCGAGGTCGGCCCCTTCTCGCGCAACCACTTACAGGCGACCTGTGCCCCCATGCTCACGGCGTAGACCAGTACGTCGTCGGCATCGGGTGCGGCGCTGAAGTGAGCGGTCAGCATGTCGTCGAGGGCTTGCGCACCGCGCTGCACCGCTGCGACGGCCGGGACATAGCGCAGGCCCTCGAAGTAGGTGTTGGGGTACTTGACGTTTGTCACGGTCTTGCCCCTGGTGACCGCACCGCGGCACATGAACCGCAGAAACCCACTCCAGCCGGCCCCGTCGATGGTGAATACGGTGCTCATGCAGACGAGTTCCTAAACTGCGACCAGATCGTCGGCATGCACCACCGGCCGGCGCGCGTCCGGTGCCAACTCGGCGGTCGAATGGCCGATCATGTCGTCCAACTCGGCGGCGTCGTAGCCGACCACGCCGCGGGCCACCACGGCTCCGTCCGGGCCACACAGTTCGACCACGTCGCCGCCGTAGAACCTGCCCGCGACCGCGGTGATCCCGGCCGGCAGCAGGGAGCGCCGGCGATCCAGCACCGCCTCGACGGCCCCGGCGTCCAGCGTCAGCACCCCGGCCGCGTCGGCGGCGTGACGCACCCAGAACTTGCGTGCCGACAACCGTTGCGCCCGGGGCGCGAAGACGGTCCCCACCGATGCGTCGGACAGGGCGGCAGCGGCCTCGCCGGCCGCGGCCAGCAACACCGGAACTCCCGCGTCGGCGGCCAGCAGTGCCGACGACAGTTTCGACACCATGCCGCCGGTGCCCAGGTGGCTGCCCTCGCTGGCGACCACATCGGCGAGGTCATCCGGTCCGGCTACCTCGGGGACCAGGCGGGCCGGACCCTTACGAGGATCGGAGTCATAGAGGCCGTCGATGTCGGAGAGCAGCACCAGTGCGTCGGCGCCCACCAGATGCGCCACCAGCGCCGAGAGGCGGTCGTTGTCGCCGAAGCGGATCTCGCTGGTGGCCACGGTGTCGTTCTCATTGACGATCGCCACCGCGTGCAACGCCCGCAGCCGGTCCAGGGTGCGGGCGGCGTTGGTGTGCGACACCCGCATCGACACGTCCTGCGCGGTGAGCAGCACCTGTCCGACGGTGCGGCCGAACCGGCCGAAAGCGGCACTCCACGCATTGACCAGCGCCACCTGGCCCACGCTGGCGGCGGCTTGCTTGGTGGCCAGGTCGGTTGGCCGCTTGGTCAGTCCGAGCGGCTCCAGGCCGGCGGCGATAGCCCCCGAGGACACGATCGTCACATCCGAACCGGCCTTCATCCGGCCTTCGATGGCCTCGGCCAGTCCAGCCAGCCGGGCCGCGTCGAACATGCCCGATTCGGTGGTCAGGGCGGTGGTGCCGATCTTGACCACGACGCTGCGCGCGGTCCGAATCGCTTCGCGCGCAACACCGGTGCCGGTCACGATTCCTCCGTGTGCTCGCGGCGCTGCTTGCGAGCGACCTTTCGTTCGGCGGCACCCACTCGGTCGGTACGCTCCAGCCTGCTGTCGGTGCCCCGACCGGACAACGTGATGTCCACCCCCGCCGGAGTGGTCGGCTCCCAGTCGAAGGTCATGTCTCCGATGGTCACCGCGCAGCCCGGTGTGGCGCCTCGCTTCAGCAGTTCGTCTTCGACCCCGAGCCGGGCCAACCGGTCACCCAGGTAGCCGACCGCTTCGTCGTTGTCGAAGTTGGTCTGGTGCACCCAGCGCTCGGGTTGTGTACCGCGCACAAGGAACCCGCCCTCGCCGTCGGATTCCACGGTGAACCCGGTCTCCCCCGCGCGAACGGGCCGGATCACCGGGCGGCGCGCCACCGGCTCCGGTTGTGCGGCGCGATACGCCGACACCATCTCGGCCAGCGCAAACGTCAACGGCCGCAAGCCGGCACGGCTCACCGTCGAGACCATGAACACCGGCCAGCCGTACTGGGCCGCGATGTCATCGCGGACGAACTCCGCCATCTCCAGCGCCTCGGGCACGTCGATCTTGTTCAGTACCACCGCGCGCGGCCGGTCAACCAGGTCGCCGAGCGTCGAATCCCCTTGCATGGTGGGGGTATAGGCAGCCAGTTCGGCTTCGATCGCCTCGATGTCCGAGAGCGGGTCACGGCCCGGTTCGGCGGTCGCGCAGTCTACGACGTGCACCAGCACAGCGCAGCGTTCGATGTGCCGCAGGAAGTCCAGGCCCAGCCCGCGACCGGTCGAGGCACCGGGGATGAGTCCGGGCACATCGGCTGCGGTGAAGGTGTTCTCTCCGGCCGAGACCACGCCCAGATTGGGCGCCAACGTGGTGAAGGGATAGTCGGCGATCTTCGGCTTGGCCGCCGAGATCACCGACACCAGCGCAGATTTGCCCGCGGACGGAAACCCGATCAGCCCGACGTCGGCGACGGTCTTGAGTTCCAGCGTGAGGTCGCGGGTTTCGCCCTTCTCCCCCAGCAGTGCGAAGCCGGGCGCCTTTCGGGCGCGCGACACCAGCGCCGCATTGCCCAGCCCGCCGCGTCCTCCGGCGGCCGCCTCGAAGCGGGCACCCGTCCCGACCAGGTCGGCCAGCAGCCTCCCGTGCTCGTCGAGCACGACGGTGCCGTCGGGAACTTTGATCTCGAGGTCCGCGCCGGTGGCGCCGTCCTTGTTGTTGCCCTGGCCCTGCTTGCCGGACGCCGCGTTGATGTGCGGACGAAAGTGAAAGTCCAACAGGGTGTGCACCTGCGGGTCGACGACCAGCACGACACTGCCGCCGCGACCACCGTTGCCACCGTCGGGACCACCGAGCGGCTTGAACTTCTCTCGGTGAATCGAGGCGCAGCCGTTGCCCCCGTCGCCGGCGCGCACATGGATGACAACGCGGTCGACGAACCGGGACATGGCGTTACTACCTATCCGGCGCCGAATGGCGCCCAGTTACGCCGGCGACTAGTCGCGGGCGACAGGCACGATGTTGATCAGTTTGCGGCCGCGCTTCACACCGAATTCGACCGCACCGGGTGCCGTGGCGAACAGGGTGTCGTCGCCGCCGCGCCCGACGTTGACGCCGGGGTGGAAGTGGGTGCCGCGCTGCCGCACCAGAATCTCGCCGGCCTTGACGACCTGGCCGCCGAACCGCTTGACGCCGAGTCGCTGGGCGTTTGAGTCGCGCCCGTTACGTGAGCTGGAAGCGCCCTTTTTGTGTGCCATCTCGCTGCCTCCTGCTGCTACTTGATTCCGGTGACCTTGAGCACGGTCAGCTGCTGACGGTGACCCTGCCGCTTGTGGTAGCCGGTCTTGTTCTTGAACTTGTGGATGCGGATCTTCGGACCCTTGGTGTGCTCCAGGATCTCGCCGGTGACCGCGACCTTCGCCAGCTTGGCGGCGTCGGTGGTGACGGTGGCACCGTCCACCACCAGCGCGACCGGCAGCGAGACCGACGATCCCGGCTCGGACTCGATCTTCTCAACCTTGAGCACGTCACCAACGGCAACCTTGTACTGCTTGCCGCCGGTTTTGACGATTGCGTACGTCGCCATCGTTGGTTTCTACCTCTGCTTCTCGGGCGCGCACGCCATCGGGACTTGCGCAGGTGTCTGGGGTTCTGTCCGCCGAGCTGTGGTTATTCCCGCCTGGCGACAACTGGTCAAGGGTACGTGACCAGCGGCTAAGGGGTCAAACCGGCACGATGTCAGATCGGTGGCCCGGCCGGCCGGGCCGCCGCACGTCGACGTCGCGGACGCTCGACCACCGCAACCGCCACCTCGGGTTCGTCCGCGTCCTCGGAGTCCTCGGCATCGTCGGAGTCGTCTTCATCGGAGTCGTCTTGATCTGACTCGTCGGACTCATCGGACTCATCGATGACGTCCAGGTCGTCATCGAAGTCCTCGTCGTCATCGTCGTCGAGATCGACTTCGTCGTCATCGTCGTCGACATCCTCATCGACGTCCTCATCGACGTCCTCATCGACATCTTCGTCGTCGCTGTCCTCATCGACGTCTTCGTCGTCCTCGGCGAGGTCCTCATCGGCCACGTCGGACTCCAGGGCCTCCTGGGCCACCTCGCCGGCGCCCTCGGTCTCCTCGGCGCCTTCGGCGTCCTGGCCGGCCAGGTTCACCACCAGCTCATCGCCCTCGGGCGCAGTCCCGTGCTCGTCGTCCGACTCGTCGTGCCGGTCGCTGGCCGCAGCCATCGCCTTGAACATCGGGTGGTCACCGGGCGTGTGCACCGGAACCTTGACGACCGCCGGTTCGTCGACCTTCGGCTTCTTCGATCGCTTGCTGCGGCGGCTGCTGGTGGTGCCGCCACCGCCCGGTTCGGTCTTGCGTCCCGGCCCGGCAGAGTCCACCGGGTCGGCGTGCAACACGATGCCACGCCCGGCGCAGTGCTGACACGAGGTCGAGAACGCCTCGATCAGCCCGGTGCCCAAGCGTTTGCGGGTCAGCTGAATCAGCCCCAGCGACGTCACCTCCGAAACCTGATGGCGGGTTCGGTCACGGCCCAGCGCCTCGGTCAGCCGACGCAGCACCAGGTCCCGGTTGGACTCCAGCACCATGTCGATGAAGTCGATGACGATGATGCCGCCGATGTCACGCAGGCGAAGCTGTCGCACGATCTCTTCGGCGGCTTCCAAGTTGTTCTTGGTCACCGTCTCTTCGAGGTTGCCGCCGGAGCCGGTGAACTTGCCGGTATTGACGTCGACCACTGTCATCGCCTCAGTGCGGTCGATAACCAGCGTGCCGCCCGAAGGCAGCCAGACTTTGCGGTCCAGCGCCTTCGCCAGCTGCTCGTCAATGCGGTGCACCGCGAACACGTCCGGCCCGGCCTGGCCCTCCGGACCCGTCGGCGCGGTGTAGCGGGTCAACTTCGGCACCAGCTCGGGTGCCACCGAGCCCACGTAGTCGTTGATGGTGGCCCAGGCGTCGTCACCGGAGACCACCAACTCGGAGAAGTCCTCGTTGAACAGGTCTCGGATCACCTTGACCAGCACGTCGGGCTCTTCGTAGAGCGCCACTGCGGCTCCGGCGGCTTTCGCCTTGGTCTCGGCGGCGGTGGCCTCGATCTGGTTCCAGCGTTCCTGGAGGCGTTCGACGTCGGCGCGGATGTCGGATTCCTTGACGCCCTCCGACGCGGTGCGGATGATCACGCCGGCGTCCGCGGGCACCACCTCGCGCAGGATCTCCTTGAGCCGCTGACGTTCGGTGTCGGGCAGCTTGCGGCTGATGCCGGTCGACGATGCGCCCGGCACATAGACCAAGTAGCGACCCGCCAGCGACACCTGCGTGGTCAGCCGGGCGCCCTTGTGTCCGATGGGGTCCTTACTGACCTGCACCACGACGTAGTCGCCGGGTTTGAGCGCCTGTTCGATCTTGCGGTTGGCACCGCCGAGTCCGGCAGCTTCCCAGTTCACCTCACCGGCGTAGAGCACGCCGTTGCGGCCCCGGCCGATGTCGACGAAGGCGGCCTCCATCGACGGCAGCACGTTCTGGACGACGCCCAGGTAGACATTGCCCACCAGGGAGGTCGATGCGGCAGACGTGACGAAGTGCTCGACCATCACGCCGTCTTCCAGCACGGCGATCTGGGTGTAGCGGGCGCCCTGGTGCGGGGGCTCGGTCCGGACCCGGTCACGGACCACCATCCGGCGTTCGACGGCCTCGCGGCGGGCCAGGAACTCGGCCTCGCTCAGGATCGGCGGGCGGCGGCGCCCGGCGTCGCGACCGTCGCGACGGCGCTGCCGTTTGGCCTCCAGCCGTGTCGAGCCGGTGATGCCCTGGATCTCGTCGTCACCGGTGCCGCGGTCGCTCTTGGCGGACCGGTTGGTCTTGGCGCGCGGGGCCCGCTCATGCACGACGGTGTTGGGCGGGTCGTCCGAGGACGCGGTGTCCTCTTCCTCGCCGGTCCCGGCCTTGCGGCGACGGCGACGGCGACGGCGACGGCTGCCCGCGTCGTCGGCCGAACCGCCTTCCTCGTCGGCGGCGTCCTCGGCGTCTCCGGCCTCCTCCGATTCAGCGGCGGAGTCGTCGTCCTCGGTCTCATCGTCGGCGTCCTCGGCTGCCGCACCCTCAGACCCGCGGCCGCGGCCACGGCCGCGGCGTCCACGGCGGCGGCGCCGGTTGGCGGGCCGGTCGCCGTTCTCGTCATCGGTGTCGGCGTCGGCATCGGCGTCGGAGCCGCCGATGTCGTCGTCGCCGTAGTCGTCCGCGTCGTCTGACTCGACTTCGACGTCGCGCGGCACCGCGCGCTCGAAGGCGACCGGCTGCGGCGCCACGAACAACGGCATGTAGTCAGCCCGCACAGCGGCCGGCTCCGGTGCCGTTTCCAGCAGCAACCGGGACTCCGGCTCGTCGGGGACCTCGCCCGTCGCGTCGGCCTCCCCGGCCTCCTGAAACAGTCCGGTGACAGCGGGCGCGACTGCCGAGTCCAGCAGGTCGCGGACCCGCACCGCCTCGACCCGATCCACGCTGGAGTGGGCGCTGCGCGCCCGCCCGTCCAACTCGGTCAGCGCCTCCAGGACCCGCCGGCTGGTGGTGCCCAGAACCCGCGCCAGCGAGTGCACCCGAAGTCGATCGGGCAGCTCCTCATGCTCGCTCGGTGCTGCTGATACCTCTGAATCAGGACCATTAAAAAAAGAGGGGTCTGCCACGTACGTCTCCTCAAGCCCCCGGGCGCGTCGTTGCGACGCGGCCACGCGAGGACTTCTCGTTATAGGCCCGGCTCACTTCCCCGGGCTTGTGGTGGTCTCGCTCCGAGGGGCTCGGGTTGAACCGACTCGGTGCCTGGCTGAATGAAAACCGGCGATCGGCGCCGCATCACATATCGCGACCGTCGCACTCGCCGAAGTCTTCATTCGGGTGTCGGAAACCGGTCCGGTGACGTTCACCCGTTAGTCAGTATCCCACACAATCCACAGGAGCCGAACGAAAGGCACTAACTCCGCGGTCAGGCCAGGGTCATCGGATCCGTCGACACCGACGGCTTCAGGTCGGGGAACCACAGCGCGATCTCACGCTCGGCCGACTCCGGCGAGTCCGAGCCATGCACCAGGTTGAACTGGGTCTCCAGACCGAAATCACCGCGGATGGTGCCCGGGGTGGCCTTGGCCACCGGGTCGGTACCACCGGCGAGCTGCCGGAACGCCTCGATGGCGCGCGGTCCCTCCACCACAGCGGCGACCACGGGACCCGAGGTGATGAAGTCCAGCAACGAAGCGAAGAACGCCTTGCCGTCGTGCTCGGCGTAGTGCTGCCGGGCCACGGCCTGCTGTACCGGCCGCAGTTCCAGGGCCGCCAACGTCAGGCCCTTCTTCTCAATCCGGTTGATGATCTCGCCCACCAGCCGCCGGTTCACGCCGTCCGGCTTGATCAGCACCAAAGTCCGCTCAGTCATGCAGCGCCGCTCCTCATCCATTGCTCCGCCCTGCGTCGTCGCCAGCGGCACGGCGACAGCGTACCGGCCCCGGTCACCGGTTCCGTCACGAGCGTCGCAAGACCACCGCACGGAAATAGGCGATCAGCCCCCACACCACGGTGAACACCAGGCCCATGATGCCCACACCGGGATAGATCACGAAGCCGGCCACCAGTACCGGTTGCAGCGCCAGATTGGCCCAAATGGCCCAGCTGCGGCCCTGGATGCCGGCGAACAACAGCAGCACCAGCGCCAAGCCGAGCAGGTACGCCAACGAGAACGGTGTCAGACCGCCCCCGACGACGCCGACCACCGGCAGAGCCAGCAGCACCGTGATGGCTTCAAGTATCAGCGTCGCGGCCATCACGCCGCGAAAACCCCGCCAGGGGTCAGGAACGTCGGTCGGTTGGGTCATGCCGGGTCCTTCCCGAACAGCGAGCGGGCCGCACCGGCGGTGACCACCGATCCGGTGATCACGATGCCGGCTCCCGAAGCTTGGCCTTCGGAATCGAATTCGTCGACCAGCGCTGTGGCGGTGTCGATCGCATCTTCAAGCGTCTCGGTGGTGACCACCCGGTCGTCACCGAACCACCGCGCTGCCGCAACGGTAAGCGTCTCGACGTCCAGCGCACGCGGTGAACCGTTATGGGTCACCACGATTCGATCAAACGCGGGCTCTAGCGCCGCCAAGATTCCGTCGACGTCCTTGTCAGCGAGCACGCTGAGGACACCGACCAGATACCGGAAGTCGAAATCTTCGGCCAGGGCCTGGGCCAGCACGGCGGCGCCGGCCGGGTTGTGCGCGGCGTCGATGAACACGGTGGGCGAACTGCGCATCCGCTCCAGCCGGCCGGGGCTGCGCACCGCGGCGAAACCCGCCCGGACGGTCTCGACATCAAGCTGCCGATCGGCGCCGGCCCCGAAGAACGCCTCCACCGCCGCCAGCGCCAGCACCGCGTTGTGGGCCTGATGCTCACCGTGCAACGGCAGAAAGATCTCGGAGTACACCCCGCCCAAGCCCTGCAGTTCCAGCACCTGTCCGCCGACCGCGAGTTGACGGCTGCGCACCGCGAACTCGGAGTTCTCCCGTGCCACCGCGGCATCCGCGCGCACCGATTCGGCGAGCAGCACCTCCATCGCCTCGGGCGCCTGACGGGCGATGACCGCCACGGTGTCGGTCAGTTCGTCCGGCGAGCGGTGAATGATGCCGGCCTTCTCCGCGGCGATACCGGCGATGTCGTCGCCGAGGTAGTCGACGTGGTCGATGCCGATCGGGGTGATGACGGCGACCGGAGCGTCCACGACGTTGGTGGCGTCCCAGCGGCCGCCCATGCCGACTTCCACAATGGCGACGTCGACGGGAGCGTCGGCGAAGGCTGCGAACGCCATCCCGGTGAGCACCTCGAACTTGCTCATGGCCGGTCCCCCGTCTGCCTGCGAGGACGCATCGACCATCTGCACGAAGGGCTCGATCTCGGCGTAGGTCTCCACATAGCGCGCCGGGCTGATCGGCTGGCCGTCGATCGCGATGCGCTCGACCGCCGACTGCAGATGCGGGCTGGTGGTGCGCCCGGTCCGGCGGCTGAATGCCGTCAGCAGCGCGTCGATCATCCGCACCACCGAGGTCTTGCCGTTGGTGCCCGCGACGTGGATGGCCGGGTAACCGCGCTGCGGCGATCCGAGCAGTTCCAGCAGGGCGTTGATGCGCGTCAGGCTCGGTTCGATCTTGGTCTCGCCCCACCGCTGATCGAGCAGGTGCTCGACCTGCAGCAGCGCCGCGACCTCGTCCGGGGTGGGCTCAGTGGTGCCGACCGGTTGATCGGTCACGCCAGGCCTGCCAGACGCGCGGTGATCCGCTCCACCTCGTCGCGGGCCAGCTGTTGGCGGGCCCGGATCTTCTCGACCACAGCCTCGGGCGCCTTGCCCAGGAATTCGTCGTTGCCCAGCTTTGCCGAGGTGGCATCGAGGTCCTTGCGCGCGGTGGCCAAGTCCTTTTCCAAGCGGCGGCGTTCCGCGACGACGTCGACGGTGCCCGAGGTGTCCAGTTCGACGACGACGGTGCTCGCCTTGGCACCGGCGCCGAGCCTTACCTCGACGGTGGCCGAGGGCGCGAAGTCCTGTCCCGGCTCGGTCAGCCAGGCCTGGGACGCCACCGCGGCCACCTGGGTGGCCAGGTCGGCATCCTCGATGCCGGTCAGCCGGGCCGGGACCTTCTGCCGGTCACGCAGACCCTGGTCGCTGCGGAACCGGCGCACCTCGGTCACCAGCTTCTGCATGTCGGTGATCCGTTGCGCGGCCACCTGGTCCAAGGCGATGCCCGACGGGGCCGGCCAATCCGCGATCACCAGCGACTCTGCACCGGTGAGCTCCTGCCACAGAGTTTCGGTGACGAAGGGGATCACCGGGTGCAACAGCCGCAACAGGGTGTCGAGCACCGCCGCGAGCACGGCCGTGGTGTGGGTCAGCCCCTGCCCCAGCTGAGTCTTGGCCAATTCGACGTACCAGTCGCAGAACTCGTCCCAGGCGAAGTGATACAGCGCCTCGCACGCCCGTCCGAACTCGTAGCCCTCGAACGCCGAATCTACTTCGGCACGAACCTCTTCCAGGCGCCCCAGGATCCAGCGGTCGGCGTCGGTCAGTTCCTCCACCGGTGGCAGCGGCGCCGGCGAGGCGCCGTTCATCAGGGCGAACCGTGTCGCGTTGAACAGCTTGGTGACGAAGTTCCGCGACGCGCGGGCATGGTCCTCACCGATCGACAGGTCACTGCCGGGGCTCGCCCCGCGGGCCAGGGTGAACCGCAGGGCGTCGGCGCCGAACATCTCCACCCAGTCCAGCGGGTCGATCCCGTTACCGCGGGACTTGCTCATCTTGCGACCGTGCTCGTCACGGATCAGGCCGTGCAGGAACACATTGCGGAACGGAACCTTGCCCTCGGGCAACGCGGCGTCGCCGCCGACAAAGGTGCCGAACATCATCATCCGGGCGACCCAGAAGAACAGGATGTCGTAGCCGGTCACCAAAACGCTTGTCGGATAGAACTTCTCCAGCTCAGGCGTGGCGTCCGGCCAGCCCATCGTGGAGAACGGCCACAACGCCGAGGAGAACCAGGTGTCCAGCACGTCGGGGTCCTGCTCCCAGCCCTCCGGTGGGGTCTCATCCGGTCCGACGCAGACCTTCTCGCCGTTGGGCCCGTGCCAGATCGGGATGCGGTGCCCCCACCACAGCTGCCGGGAAATGCACCAGTCGTGCATGTCGTCAACCCAGCCGAACCAGCGCGGCTCCAGGCTCTTGGGATGGATGACCGTGTCTCCGTTGCGGACCGCGTCACCGGCGGCCTTGGCCAGCGAGGAGACGTCGACCCACCACTGCATGGACAGCCGCGGTTCGATGACCTCGCCGCTGCGCTCGGAATGCCCGACGCTGTGCACGTAGGGACGCTTCTCGGCGACGATGCGGCCTTGCGCGGCCAGCGCTTCACGCACCGCGACCCGGGCCTCGAACCGGTCCATGTTGTCGAACTGTGTTCCGGTGCCGGTGATCCGGGCGCGTTCGTCGAGGATCGTCGGCATCTCCAGCTGGTGACGCAGGCCGATCTCGAAGTCGTTGGGATCGTGGGCGGGGGTGACTTTGACCGCGCCGGTGCCGAATTCGGGGTCGACGTGCGCATCGGCGACCACAGCGATCTGTCGTTCCAGGAACGGGTGCGGCAGGAAGCTGCCCACCAGGTCGCGGTACCGGTCGTCGTCGGGATGCACCGCGATCGCGGTGTCACCGAGCATGGTTTCCAGCCGGGTGGTGGCCACCACGATATGGGGCTCGGCGTCATCGAGTGAGCCGTAGCGGAACGACACCAGCTCGCCCTCGATGTCTTCGTATTTGACCTCGAGATCGCTGATTGCGGTCTGAAGCACGGGCGACCAGTTGACCAGTCGCTCGGCCTGATAGATCAGCCCGGCGTCGTAGAGCCGCTTGAAGATGGTGCGGACCGCCCGCGACAGGCCGTCGTCCATGGTGAAGCGTTCACGGCTCCAGTCCACACCGTCGCCGAGCCGGCGCATCTGGCCGCCGATGGTGCCACCGGACTCCCGCTTCCAGTCCCACACCTTCTCGATGAACAGTTCGCGGCCGAAGTCTTGCTTGCTCTTGCCGTCGGCGGCGAGCTGGCGTTCCACCACGCTCTGGGTGGCGATGCCGGCGTGGTCCATGCCCGGCAGCCACAACACTTCGTAGCCCTGCATCCGCTTACGACGGGTCAGCACGTCCATCAGGGTGTGGTCGAGCGCATGGCCCATGTGCAGGCTGCCGGTGACGTTCGGCGGGGGCAGCACGATCGAATAGCCGGGCTTATCGCTGGTCGGATTCGCGGTGAAGTAGCCGGCATCCACCCAACGCTGGTAGATCGCGTCCTCTACCGCACCCGGCTCCCATGACTTGGGTAGGTGATCGGTGTCGGCGGCGTTGGGAGTGTCAGTCACCGGTCAATTCTAGGAATGCCTGCCGAGCAGTCGCGAAAGCCCCCGAATCCGGCACGATTCGGGGCTTTCACGACTGCTCACGCAGGTGGGCTACTTCTTGCCGCCGAGCAGACCCCCGAGGATGTCGCCGATGGCGCCGCCGGTCTTGCCGCCGATCATGTTGCCCAGGATGCTGCCCATCGACTGGTTCTTGGCGGCACCGCCACCGGCCATACCGCCCAGGATGCTGCCCAGGACGTCACCGAGGCCGCCACCGGAGGCTTGTTCCTGGGCCGGCTCGGCCTTCTGGCCGCTGAGCTGCTTGCCGATGTAGGCGAGCACGATCGGCGCGATGATCGGCAGCAGCTTCTGCAGTAGGTCGTTGTTGCCCGCGCCGGCACCCGAGAGCGCCGACGCGACCTGGCTGGTGTCGTTGCCGCCGAAGATGGTGGAGATCACCTGCTGGCCTTCGGACTGACTGGCGCCCAGCGCGTTGTCCAGCAGTCCCTGCGCCGCGAAGGTCGAGGCGGTGTTGACGATGCTGTTGGCCTGACCCGGGTCTTGGGCGTTCTGACTCAGCCCGCCGACCAGCACCGGCACCAGGGTTCGGATGGTGCTGTCCACTTCACCCGCGTCAGCGCCGAGCTGGTTGGCGATGTCCTGGATGGGGATCTGAGCGAAAAGATCGTCGAGACCGGCCATGAGATTCCACCTTCGTTGCTGGGTGCCGCCAGGGCAGCGGTCGAAAATGACATTAGCGGAAAGATCAGTGGCCGGCACCGAACAATTGAGCGCCGATCAACGCAGCCGGGAGACCTCCAGGGTCACTCCCGCCGCAGGCAGTCTGGCCAGCAGCACATCGCCCATCGCGGCCGCCGGGGTGAGCACACCGTAGTGGTCCGACAGGGCGTCACGGTCCAGCGCCAGCGCCAGCGCGCTCTCGCCCAGCAGCACCGAAGTGGCCTGGTAGCCGGGGTCGCCCTGCTGCGCCATATCCGCGCGGTAGCGGGCTCCGCTGCTGGTGGTCGTATACGTCTCGATGCGGTAGTAACCGTTCTCGCGGCGGCTGCGGCTGGGCCCAGTGCCCGGCTTGGGCAACACCCGCTCCAGCAGTCCGGCCGGAACGAGCCCCAAGAGCTGGCCGCCGGCCCCGAAGGTCACCTTGCCCATCCCGGTCGCCAACCCAGACAGCACCGGTGCCGCGGCCGACGACCCGGCGCTCATGTGCTCGGCGTAGCGGAACCGGCGCCCGTAGGCCCAGTCGAGCAGTCCGTTGCTGCGTCGCACGATCCGGGTGTTGACGGGCGCCATGGCGAAGCCGGCGGTCCAGATTCCGTCCAGTTCCGGTGCGATGTCGCGACCCCGCCGCCACGACAGGTCCGGCTCGGGGCCCAGTCGGGGTTCGGCGGACCGATCGGAGCTGAGCGTGTGGGGATCGTTCAGCAGCCGTCGGGCTTCCGGGTCCTTGGCGGCAGCGCTCAGGACCTCGACCATCGAGGCCAGCGTGCCGCCGGACACCCCGGCGGAGAAACCTCGCACCACGTAGTCGGTGTCGAGCAGGTCGCCCGTGCCGTCGTCGCGGACGGCCCGATACAGGGCATACACGCTCATGTCCGACGGAAGGGAGTCGAAGCCGCAGGCGTGCACGATACGGGCGCCGTTATCGGCGGCCTGCTGGTGGTGCCGATCGATACTCTCCCGCACGAACAGCGCCTCGCCGGTGAGGTCCACGTAGTCGGTGCCCGCCGCGGCGCAGGCCGCGACCAGGGGCATGCCGTAGCGGGTGTAGGGGCCGACGGTGGTGATCACCACCCGGGTGCGGGCCGCCATCGCCTCCAGGGTTGCCGGTTTGCCGGCGTCGGCCACCACGATCGGCCAGTCTTGGGCCGGCGATCCGAGGCCGTCGCGGACTTCACGCAGCCGTTCCGCGGAACGGCCGGCCAGCCCGATCCGGGCGGCGCCGCCGGCGCGGGCCAGGTATTGGGCGGTCAGCTTCCCTGCGAAACCGGTGGCTCCATAGAGGATGATGTCGAGCTCACGAGGCGTTTCAGGCACGTCACCGACGCTACTCGGTCAGGAATGCGGTCCGACGGCGACGGCGCCGGGCTGCTCGCCCGGCGCCGTCGTCGATAGCGCGACAGGGATGGTCAGCCGCGACGGCCGCACACCGGCCAGGCACCGATGCCCTGGCTGCGCAGCACGTTCTCGGCAACCCGGATCTGCTCGGCACGGCTGGCGTTGTGCGGCATGCCGCTGCCACCGTTGGCACGCCAGGTGCCGGCATTGAACTGCAGCCCGCCGTAATAACCGTTGCCGGTGTTGATCGACCAGTTGCCGCCCGACTCGCAGGCCGCGATGGCGTCCCAGTTGACGCTGTCCGCCTTAGCGGTGGCGTCGGACAGGGCGACCGCGCCGGTGATCAGGGCGCCGGCGATCGCGGCCAGCGTGAGGGGCTTGCGGACGTTCTTCAACATCGTTCCTTTCGCAACGCGCGCACCGATGTGCGCCCACTGGGTGGGTTGGCACGCCTGGGTTCCAGGCCGGAGTGGTCTTCGGGACGTGCCGTCTAGGTCAGGCACGACAGCGGGGGCAGTGCGCCCGCCGGGATGACACCCGGCACCGCGGGGGCGTTCGAGGGGCCGCCCGCGGCCCCGCTCACACGCGGTTCCGTCGATTGAATTTGTTTGCCTTGCATTAGGCGAGAGGAAACTTACGAAACGTTCATGCGACAAGTCCAACCGCGTCCCGCGCATATTTCGGACAGATAACGAAACCATCACACTGTGATCGGGAATGGTTATAGCAGGTCAGCGCCGCCTTGAGCAGTTCCGCCGATGCGGCGGCACGCATCCGCGAGCGTGAGTCAGATCACGAGGTTTTTGTGGGCTGGACCACTGGAAATGAGGAGATTTGCGGGCGTCTACATCGACCGCCGCAGGGAGGATCGAATGCTACAGGAGCCTCAGCAACACCAGCTGCCCCACTTGTAGCAGGTCAGCTGACCGGAGCCGGCCGACGCACCCCGAGCAGGCGAAAGGTTCCCGGATACCGCGCTGACATGCGATTGACCAGGCGGCATTCACGCTGCAACTCAGCCCGGCCCGGCATTACTCACCCGCCGAGGCGCCAAGCCAATTGCCTTGCGCTACAAGCGGTTCCGGACCACCAGAACAGAGCGGTCACCTTTCAATGCCGCACTGTGCCAATAATTTTTCCATCTCAATACAGATAATATGACGGCTTATTTCGCTATCCGTCAGTACCGAATCGTGCCGTATTTATGGTTCGAAATCATATTTGCTGATGCGCGACTCAGTGCAGCCCGCTGAGGTCGTCCGGAGAGTTGAGATTGGCCAGCGGAGACGCGTCGGACACGATGATCCGCCGGACCTCGACCACCTCGATCAACGCGCCCACTCGGCGTTCTCCGGCAGCCACCAAGTCGGCGACTGTGTCGGCCAGGGCGGTGCGATACACCGCGGCCAGATAGTGGTCTCGCTCAGCGTGCGGCAATACGACGTCGGCCGCGGAAGAAGTCAGTGCGTCGATCAAATCTGTTGTCAGAAAAGGCATGTCGACCGCGCAGACGAAGGCGCGCTGGGCGCCGGCGCGTGCCGCGGCCCGCAACCCCAGCCCGATTGCGGGCAACGGACCCAGCCCTGGCACTTCGTCGCGCAGTACCTGCGCAGCAAGCTCGGGCAGCAGCTGGCCCTCCGCGGCCACCACGAAGACGGGATCGCAACGCTGCGCCAGCACCGAGACCTGGTGTTGCACCAATGTCAGACCGACGAACCTGCCCGGCACGGTCAGCGTGGCCTTATCGCGGCCCATCCGGCGCGATGCCCCGCCGGCCAGCACGACACCGGCCAACCGACCGGCATTCATGGCGTCAGTCGACAGTCCAGGTGTCGCGACCACGCAGCAGCGCCTGGAGTGCGGCGGTGTCGTGAGCGGTCGACTGCCGGGCCTCGGCGACCTGCGCGCGAGCCAGGTCGTCGTAGGTGGGCTTGCTGACCTTGCGGAAAATGCCCATCGGGAAGTGCGACAGGTCCTGCTCCGAGAGCCGCGACAGCGCGAAGGCGTACGAGGAGTCGGCCTGCGTGGCGTCGTGCACCACGATCTGCTCGGCCGAGACATCGGCGGTCTTGGCGACCTCCAGCCCGAAACCGGACTTGATGACGCAGTACTCCCCCTCGGCGCCGAACACGATGCGCTCGCCGTGCCGGACATTGATGATGCGGCTGTCCGCACCTTCCTTGCGCAGCAGGTCGAAGGAGCCGTCGTTGAACACCGGGCAGTCCTGCAGGATCTCCACCAGCGCCGAGCCGCGGTGCTCCATCGCACCTTGCAGGACCTCGGTGAGGCCCTTGCGGTCGGAGTCCAGGGCACGCCCGACGAAGGTCGCCTCGGCGCCGATGGCCAGCGAGATGGGGTTGAACGGGTTGTCCAGCGACCCGTACGGCGTCGACTTGGTGACCTTGCCGGTCTCCGAGGTCGGCGAGTACTGGCCTTTGGTCAGGCCGTAGATCCGGTTGTTGAACAGCAGGATGGTGATGTTGACGTTGCGTCGCAGCGTGTGGATCAGGTGGTTGCCGCCGATCGACAGCGCGTCACCGTCACCGGTGATCAGGAACACCTTCAGGTCTTCGCGGGCGGTCGCCAGCCCGGTGGCGAACGTCGGGCCACGGCCGTGGATCGAGTGCACGCCGTAGGTGTTCATGTAGTACGGGAAGCGGCTCGAGCAGCCGATCCCGCTGACGAACACCACGTTCTCCCGCCGCACCCCCAGTTCAGGCAGGAAGTTGCGGACGGAGTTGAGGATGGCGTAGTCGCCACAGCCCGGGCACCAGCGCACCTCCTGGTCGGAGGTGAAGTCCTTGGACTTCTGCGGCTCGTCGGTGGTGGGGACCCCGCTCAGCGCGGTCAGTCCCAGATCGGTTCCGACAAGCGAGCCGACAGCTTCGGTGGTGGTCATGAGTTCGCTCCTGCTGTACCCGCAATGGTGACCGCCGCGGCCCTGGCCAGCGACGCCTTCTCGTTCTCCCGGTCGGCCAGCGTGCCGGCCAGCGCGTCGTCGATGATCCCCTCGACCTCATCGGCCAGGAATGCCTGGCCGGTCACCTTGGTCACCGACTGGATATCGACCAGGTAGCGGCCGCGCAGCAGCAGCGCCAACTGCCCCAGGTTCATCTCCGGCAGCACCACCTTGGGGTAGCGCCGCAGCACCTCACCCAGGTTGGCCGGCAGCGGGTTGAGGTTGCGCAGGYGCGCCTGCGCAACCTTGACGCCGCCCCGCCGGACCCGCCGGCAGGCCTCGGCGATCGGGCCGTAGGAACTGCCCCAGCCCAGCATCAGCAGCTCGGCGTCCCCGGACGGGTCGTCGACGACCAAGTCGGGAACCTTGATGCCGTCGATCTTGGCCTGACGCAGCCGAACCATCAGATCGTGGTTGGCCGGCTCGTAGGAGATCGCCCCGGAGCCGTTGGCCTTTTCCAGGCCACCGATCCGGTGCTCCAGGCCCGGGGTGCCGGGGATGGCGAACTGCCGGGCCAGGGTCTCCGGGTCGCGCACGTACGGCGCGAAGTCCTCGCCGGCCTTGGCCAGGTTCTGGTCGATGGGCTCCATCGCGGCAATGTCCGGGATACGCCACGGCTCGGAACCGTTGGCGATCGCGCCGTCGGACAGCAGCACCACCGGGGTGCGGTAGGTCACCGCGATCCGGACCGCCTCGATGGCCGCGTCGAAGCAGTCCGACGGCGTGCACGGCGCCACAACCGCCACCGGCGACTCACCGTTGCGTCCGTAGAGCGCCTGCATCAGGTCGGCCTGCTCGGTCTTGGTGGGCAGGCCGGTGGACGGGCCGCCGCGCTGGACGTTGATCAGCAGCAGCGGCAGCTCGGTCATCACCGCCAGGCCCAGCGCCTCGGCCTTGAGCGCCAAGCCGGGACCGGACGTGCTGGTGACGCCCAGTGCGCCGCCGTACGAGGCGCCGATCGCCGCACCGATGCCGGCGATCTCGTCCTCGGCCTGGAAGGTCAGCACGTTGAAGTTCTTGTACTTCGACAGCTCGTGCAGGATGTCCGAGGCCGGGGTGATCGGGTAGGTCCCCAGCACCACCTGGGTGTCGGCCAGCTGACCGGCGACGATCACGCCGTAGGCCATCGCGGTGTTGCCCGAGATCTGGCGGTACTCGCCTGCCGGCAGCTTGGCCGGGGCGATTTCGTAGGTGGTGCCGAACGCCTCGGTGGTCTCGCCGTAGTTCCAGCCCGCCTTCAGCGCCAGGACGTTGGCGTCGGCCACGTCGGGCTTCTTGGCGAACTTCTCGCGGATGAAGCGCTCGCTGCTCTCCAGCTCCCGGCCGTACATCCAGGACAGCAGGCCCAGGGCGAACATGTTCTTGGCCCGGGCGCCGTCTTTCTTGGTCGCGCCGATGGCCTCGACCGCGCCGAGCGTCAGGGAGGTCATCGCGACCGGGACCACGACGTAGTCGGAGAGTTCTTCGGTCTCCAGCGGGTTGGTCTCGTAGCCGATCTTGGCCAGGTTGCGCTTGGTGAACTCGTCGGAGTTGACGATCACCATGCCGCCGCGCGGCAGGTCCCCGATGTTGGCTTTCAGCGCCGCCGGGTTCATCGCCACCAAGACGTCGGGGCGGTCACCGGCGGTGAGGATGTCGAAGTCGGCAATCTGAATCTGAAACGACGACACACCCGGCAGGGTGCCCTGAGGTGCGCGGATCTCGGCCGGGTAGTTCGGCTGGGTGGCCAGGTCGTTTCCGAACAGAGCCGCCTCAGAGGTGAAGCGATCGCCGGTGAGCTGCATACCGTCGCCGGAGTCACCGGCGAAACGGATGACGACCTTCTCGAGTTTTTGGCGACCGGGTGCCGACCCGACTCCATTACCACTCGGCCCCACGGCCCCGCCTTCCATCACTGTCCACCCGGGCCGTCCAGCACGGCTGGCGCACCCACAAGTTTTTCTGTCACTGGCAGTACCGATTATTGCACCGCTCTTATAGACCATACGACGCCACACCGTGTCGAAATTCGGGTTACTCAGTGTTAAATGTCGATGTCACACCACGGTTCGCGGTCAACTTGAGCCAGAAATGTGGTTTTCATCACGTTCACTCGCACGCCAACTCTAAGAGAAGTCGGGTACTGGCGAGTAACTTTGTGCGGCGACGAGCGCCGCCCCCGGATCAGGCGGTCTTGTCGCGACGCTCGCCGCGGGACGCCTTACGCGGCACGATGGTCGGCAACACGTTGTCCTGCACCGTTTCCTTGGTCACGACGACCTTGGCGACGTCGTTGCGGCTCGGGATGTCGTACATCACCGGTAGCAAGACTTCTTCCATGATCGCCCGCAGTCCGCGCGCGCCGGTGCCGCGGTGAATGGCCTGGTCCGCGATGGCCTCCAGCGCGTCCTGGCTGAACTCCAACTCCACCCCGTCCATCTCGAACAGTCGGGTGTACTGCTTGACGAGCGCGTTCTTGGGCTCGGACAGGATCTTGACCAGCGACTCCATGTCGAGGTTGGTCACCGAGGCCACCACCGGCAACCGGCCGATGAACTCGGGGATCAGACCGAACTTGATCAGGTCCTCGGGCATGACCTCGGCGAAGTGGTCGGTGGTGTCGATCTCGGCTTTGGACCGAACCTCCGCACCAAAGCCCAAGCCTCGCTTACCAACCCGGTCCGAGACGATCTTCTCCAAACCGGCGAACGCACCGGCGACGATGAACAGCACGTTGGTGGTGTCGATCTGGATGAATTCCTGGTGCGGGTGCTTGCGACCGCCCTGCGGCGGAACCGAGGCCTGCGTGCCCTCCAGGATCTTCAGCAGCGCCTGCTGCACGCCCTCGCCGGAGACGTCGCGGGTGATCGACGGGTTTTCGCTCTTGCGGGCGATCTTGTCGACCTCGTCGATGTAGACGATGCCGGTCTCGGCGCGCTTGACGTCATAGTCGGCCGCTTGAATCAGCTTGAGCAGAATGTTCTCGACGTCCTCACCCACGTAACCCGCTTCGGTCAGCGCGGTGGCGTCGGCGATCGCGAACGGCACGTTGAGCATCTTGGCCAAGGTCTGGGCCAGGTAGGTCTTGCCGCAGCCGGTGGGCCCGAGCATCAAGATGTTGGACTTGGTCAGCTCAACCGGCTCACCGGAGCGCGAGTCGCGGCTCTTCTCGCCGGCCTGGATGCGCTTGTAGTGGTTGTAGACGGCCACCGCCAGCGTCCGCTTAGCCGTGTCCTGGCCGATGACGTAGCCCTCCAGGAACTCCCGGATCTCAGCAGGCTTGGGCAGTTCATCGAGCTTCACGTCGTCGGCGTCGGCCAACTCCTCTTCGATGATCTCGTTGCACAGGTCGATGCACTCATCGCAGATGTATACGCCTGGACCTGCGATGAGCTTCTTGACCTGCTTCTGGCTCTTGCCGCAGAACGAACACTTCAGCAGGTCCCCGCCGTCTCCGATGCGCGCCATAGTGCGTTAGGACCTACTTCCTGTTCGCCGTCTGTCGTCGGGGTGCCGGTGTCTGCTCCGACGCTACCCGTTCATTCCGGTGCGAGGCGACCGATAAGGCCGAATCGCGTCGTTGGTATTCATCACGGGCTCCGTCTGCCTGCCCCACGAAGATATAGCCCGAGCGCCAGAGCCGGCGTGTGACGCGCTGGCGTGGCGTGAGCGTTTCGGGGGCGTTACCCGGCTGTGAGACGGGCGGAGCCTTTCCAGCTCTAGAGTGGCAAACGTGGGGTTCGCCGTGCCCGACGATACCGTGCTGGTCGCCGATGGGGGGCTGGCGACGGAACTGGAAGCCCGCGGGGCCGACCTGTCCGACCCACTGTGGTCTGCCCGGTTGCTCGTTGAGGCACCCCGCGACATCGCGTCCGTGCATGCGGCCTTCCTGACCGCCGGCGCACAGATCGCGACGACCGCCAGCTACCAGGCAAGCTTCGAGGGGTTTGCCGCCCGCGGGATCGATCGCCGGGCAGCCGCTGGGCTGTTGCGCCGCAGCGTGGACCTGGCCCGCCAGGCCGGCGGCGAGCGTGCGCACTGGGTTGCGGCGTCGGTCGGCCCGTACGGCGCCGCTCGCGCCGACGGCTCGGAATACCGCGGCCGGTACGGACTTTCGGTCGGCCAACTGTCTGTGTGGCACCGGCCCCGGTTCGAGATCCTGGCCGACGCCGGCGCCGATCTGCTCGCGCTGGAGACCGTGCCGGACCTCGATGAGGCAGCGGCACTGGTGGGTCTGGTCCGGGAGACGGATGTGCCGGCCTGGCTCAGTTACACGATCGATGGCGCGCAAACCCGTGGCGGACAGCCCCTTGCCGAGGCCTTCGCGGTGGCCGCCGGTGTGCCGCAGATCGTCGCGGTGGGGGTCAACTGCTGCGCCCCCGAAGACGTCCTGCCGGCGATCGATATCGCCCACCAGGTCACCGGCAAGCCGGTGATCGTGTACCCCAACAGCGGTGAGCGCTGGGACTCCGGGGAGTGGGTCGGACCGAAGCGGCTCTCGCCGGCGCTGGTGCCGCAATGGGTGGCCGCCGGAGCACGCATCGTGGGCGGTTGCTGCCGGGTCAGTCCGGCCGATATCACCGCGCTGGCGGCCGAAATACGCCGAACGTGCACTCAGCGCGAAAATCCCAACGGAAATTCGCGCTGAATGCACGCTCGGTGTTGAAGAAATAGCTAGGCGGTCTGCGCCGACAGCTTCCGGTACTCCAGCACGGTGTCGATGATCCCGTACTCCTTGGCCTCGACCGCGGTGAGGATCTTGTCGCGGTCGGTGTCCTTGCGGACCTGCTCGGCGTCCTTGCCGGTATGGCGGGCCAGGGTGGACTCCATCAGGGTCCGCATCCGCTCGATCTCGGCGGCCTGGATCTCCAGATCCGAGAACTGGCCCTGGATCACTCCGGACAGCGACGGCTGGTGGATCAGCACCCGGGCGTTGGGCAGCGCCATCCGCTTGCCGGGTGTGCCCGCCGCCAGCAGCACCGCCGCAGCCGACGCGGCCTGACCCAGGCACACGGTCTGGATGTCGGCCCGCACGTACTGCATGGTGTCGTAGATCGCCATCAGCGAGGTGAAGGAACCACCCGGGGAGTTGATGTACATGGTGATGTCGCGGTCGGGGTCCAGCGACTCGAGGACCAGCAACTGGGCCATGATGTCGTTGGCCGAGGCGTCGTCGACCTGGACACCCAGGAAGATGATCCGCTCCTCGAACAGCTTGTTGTACGGGTTCGACTCCTTGACACCCCAGCTGGAGTGCTCCACGAACGACGGCAGGATGTAGCGCGCCTGCGGTGCGATGGCTCGCAAGGTTTCGGGGTTCATGATGCGGCTCCGTTGACGTGGGCGCTGGTGATGATGTGATCGACGAAGCCGTATTCCAGGGCTTCCTGGGCGGTGAACCAGCGGTCGCGGTCGGAGTCGGCCTCGATGCGCTCGATGGACTGCCCGGTGAACTCGGCGTTGAGCCGGAACATCTCCTTCTTGATGACCGCGAACTGCTCGGCCTGGATGGCGATGTCGGCGGCGCTGCCGGTCACCCCGCCCAACGGCTGGTGCATCAGGATCCGGGCGTGCGGCAGGGCGTAACGCTTGCCCTTGGTGCCCGCCGCGAGCAGGAACTCGCCCATCGAGGCGGCCATGCCCATGGCGTAGGTGGCGACGTCACAGGGCGCCAGGACCATGGTGTCGTAGATCGCCATGCCCGCGCTGATCGAACCGCCCGGGGAGTTGATGTAGAGCGAGATGTCCTTGGTCGGATCCTCGGCGGCCAACAGCAGGATCTGGGCGCACAGCCGGTTGGCGATGTCGTCGTCCACCTGCGACCCCAGGAAGATGATGCGTTCTCGCAGTAGCCGCTCGTATACCGAGTCGACGAGATTCAGTCCGGGCTGGCTCACAGTGGGATACCTGCTTTCTCGAGATTCATATGCACCGACCCTAACCAACCGGGACGGCTCAGGGCGGTCCGAACCGGCTTAGTTCGCTTACAGCGTCACTCGTCGGATGCTGCCTCGGCCTCAACGGCCTCAACCGCGTCGTCGCCTTCCTCGGCTTCCTCGGCGGCGGCCAACGCTTCGGCGGCCGCGTCGGCGGCTTCGCCGCCCTCATCCGAGTCGGTTCCGAAGAACTCAGCGGTGTCGATCGCGTTGCCCGCGGTGTCGCTGACCTCAGCCGCACGCACCGCCGCGGCCAGCGCCATGCCGCGGCGCACGTCGGCGAAGACCGCCGGCAGCTGGTTGTTCTGCTGCAGGAACTGCACCAGCTGCTGCGGCGGGATGCCGTACTGACGTGCCATCAGCACCAGGTGCTGGGTGAGGTCGTTCTGGCCTACCTGGATCTCGAGCTTGTCGCCGAGCGCGTCGAGCAGCAGCTGGGTCTTCACCGACTTCTCGGCCTCGCTGCGTGTCTCGGCGTCGAACTCGGCGCGCGAGGAGCCCTTCTCGGCTAGCGACTCGGCGAACTTGTTCTCGTCGTGGTCAAGACCATGCAGGGCGTTGTGCAGGGCGTTGTCAATGTGCGCCTGCACCACAGCCTCGGGCAGCGGCATCTCTACCTGCTCGACCAGAGTCTCCAGCGTCACCTCGCGGACCTTCTCGGCCTGCTGGATGCGCTTGGTCCGGCTCACCTGCTCGATGAGGTTCTCGCGGAGTTCGCCGATGGTGTCGTATTCGCTGGCCAGCTGCGCGAATTCGTCGTCGGCCTCCGGCAGCTCACGCTCCTTGACCGACTGAACCGTGACGGTGACCTCAGCGTCTTTACCGGCCTGCGGGCCGGCCGCGAGCTTGGTGGTGAAGGACTTGCTCTCACCGGCCGACAGCCCCACGATGGCGTCGTCGAGGCCCTCGATGAGCTGGCCCGATCCGACCTCGTGCGACAGCCCCTCGGTGGCAGCGCCTTCAACCGTCTCGCCGTCGACGGTGGCGTCCAGGTCGATCGAGACGAAGTCGCCCTTGGCGGCCGGGCGATCGACACCGGTCAGGGTGCCGAACCGGGCGCGCAGCGAGTCGAGCTCGGCGTCGACCTCGTCATCGTTGACCTCGATGGGGTCCACGGTGATCTTGAGCTGCTCCAGGTCAGGCAGCGTGATCTCCGGACGCACGTCGACCTCGGCGGTGAAGGTGATGTTCTCACCGTCGTCGAGCTTGGTGACCTCGATGTCGGGCTGACCCAGCGGCTTGAGGTCCGAGCTCGTGACCGCCTCGGTGTAGCGACTCGGCAACGCCTCGTTGACCACCTGCTGCAACACGGCGGCACGACCGAAGCGGGCCTCGATGAGCTTGGCCGGAGCCTTGCCCGGCCGGAAGCCCGGCACCCGCACCTGCTGCGCCAACTGCTTGTAGGTCCGCTCGAAGTCCGGCTTAAGCTCGGTGAACGGCACCTCAACGTTGATGCGAACCCGGGTCGGGGTCAGCTGCTCGACGGTGCTCTTCACGGGTGTACTCCTCGATATCGTTGACATGGTCGGTCGTGCCGGTGCGGCGCGCGCTGCTGGTCGGGGTGACAGGATTTGAACCTGCGGCCTTCCGCTCCCAAAGCGGATGCGCTACCAAGCTGCGCTACACCCCGCACTGACCAGGCGATCCTACGGCCCGGCATAACGGTAATCACAATGACCTGCTGCCAACGCCCCACGAAGCCACCGCGACGGGGCAATTGGATTTCGGGTCCGCCACGCCGGTACAGTCTCGCTCTAGCTGTTCATGCGGGCGTAGCTCAATGGTAGAGCCCTAGTCTTCCAAACTAGCTACGCGGGTTCGATTCCCGTCGCCCGCTCTGCGAGAACCAGCGTGGAGTCCGTCGACCTGCGATTCGACGGACTCCCGCGGGGGTTCCCCCTCGTGACCAGCAACAGGTCAGAGGCGTATGCGAACCGGGGTCGGGGGCTGCTGTACTCCCCCGTCACGGCGGACTTATCCTTCGAAGCGAGCTACGCGGGTCCGAGCGCCCCGTCGCCCCCGCGGAAGGGGATTCTCCCTAGCAGGAAGGCACGCCATGGGCGGCACACGGCACGTCCAAATCCATGGGACGTGCTCCCCGCGCTTTGCGCAGGTGCGGTCCGAGTTCGAGCGCAACTTCACCGAGCGCGACGAACTCGGCGCGGCCGTAGCGGCCTACGTCGACGGCGAACTCGTGGTCAATCTGTGGGCCGGCTCCGCCGACGTCGAGGGCCAGCAGCCCTGGCAGGAAGACACGCTGAGCACCGTGCTGTCGGGCAGCAAGGGCCTGACCAGCACCTGCGTGCACCGGCTCGCCGATGCCGGGGAACTGGACCTGCGGGTCCCGGTGGCCCATTACTGGCCGCAGTTCGGCCAGGCCGGCAAGGGCGACATCTCCCTGGCGATGGTGCTGGCGCACCGCTCCGGGGCGATCGGGCCGCGGGAACCGATGCACTGGCGCGACGTCACCGACTGGGATCTGGTCTGCGAGCGCCTTGCCGCCGCCGAACCGTGGTGGCGTCCCGGGACCGCGCAGGGCTACCACATGACCAGCTACGGCTTCATCATCGGCGAGGTCGTCCGGCGGGTGACCGGATTGACGGTGAGCCAGTACCTGCGCACCGAGGTCGCCGGACCGCTGGGCGCCGAGGTGCACATCGGCGTGCCTGCCGAGCAGCAGGCCTACCGATGTGCCGACCCGGTGGGCAAGCCGACGATCCGGGAGATGCTGTCTTCGGCCGGCGCGCCGAAACGGCCGACGTCATTGGACGACCACCCCAAGGCCGGACTGGCGGTCGCGATGGGCTTCGCCCCCGACGACGAGATCGCCACCAACGACCTGACGCTGTGGCGCCAGTTGGAGTTCCCCGGCACCAACGCCCAGGTCTCCGCCCTGGGCATGGCCACGTTCTACAACGGCCTGGTGCAGGAGAAGGTGCTCAGCCGGGCCGCCATGGACCGCCTGCGGGTACTGCAGGGCGGCACCGAAACCGACCTGGTGCTCGGGCCCCGAGTGGCCGAGCACGGCTGGGGCATGGGCTACATGCTCAACGCCCAGGGGGTCAACGGGCCCAACCGGCGGATCTTCGGTCACGGTGGCCTCGGCGGGTCGTTCGCGTTCGCCGATCTGGAGCACCGGATCGGCTACGGCTACGTGATGAACCGGTTCGACCACACCCAGGCCAATGCCGACCCTCGCAGCGTGGTGTTGTCCAACGAGATCTACCGGGCACTCGGGGTGGCGCTTCGGCCCCGGCGCGAGACGGTGTACGACGACTGAGCTACCGCCCGCGGCCGCAGCTCAGCGGGGGCCGGATCCCGGCTGACCGGGGTTACCCGGGTGGTCGTAGCCGCCGGGTTGTTGGGGTCCGCCCGGCCCCTGTGGTCCCTGGGAACCTTGCCGGTTCTGGGGTGCTTGGGGATGCGGCTCTTGCGGCCCGTCTTGATCGATACCACCGGGCCCACCCTGATCGTCGCGGAAGTCGCGACTGTGGTCATTGCCGTCGCGATCACGGTGGTGATCGTCGTGGCATTCGTTCTTCTCCCAGTTCATGCCCCACGCTGGATCCCAGGCCTGGCCGGGACACCAGTGGTAGACCGGCGCCGGCGCCGGCAGCGCGCGAGCGTGGGCAGCGACGCCGAGTCCGATCAGCCCCGTGCCTGCAGCGATGGCAAACGTGGCAGCGGAGATTCTGCTGAGCCATTCCATACGATCGGTTATAGCCACGCCACCTACCGCCAAAACACCCAAAACGCCTGCAAATCATGGGCTTTCGCGGGCAGTTAGCTGGCCGACCCGGAGATCAGGACTGGCACGATGGACACCAGAACACATTGCGGCCCTCAAGTTCAGCGGTCCGCACGGCAGTCCCGCACACCCGGCACGGGTCGCCGGCGCGGCGGTAGACGTAGGTGCGAGGCTTGCCGGCCGCGTACGCCGGTGCGCCGTGGTCATCCTCGGGCCGGACGACGACGATGCTGCCGCGACGCAGCCCGACCTTCATCAGCGCCACCAAGTCGGCCCAGATCTCGGCGTAGTCCGCTTCGCCGATCTGCACACCGGGCCGGTAGGGGTCGATCCGGTGCCGGAACAGCACCTCGCTGCGGTAGACGTTGCCGACCCCGGCCAGCACCGACTGGTCCATCAGCAACGCAGCAATAGTCTTGCGGGACTTGGTAATTCGCTTGAAAGCAAGCGACGGATCGGCGTCACCGCGCAGCGGGTCGGGTCCCAGCCGCGCGATCACGTCGGCGACTTGGGCCTCGTCGACCACCTCGCATGCGGCCGGACCACGCAGATCGGTGCCGTAATCGGCGCCCACCATCCGCATCCGCACCTGGCCGACCGGTTCGGGCAGGCCGCCTTCAGAAAGGTCGAACTCGGTGAAGTGGCCGTAGATCCCCAGGTGCACATGCACGATCGGCCCGCGCCCGTAGTGGTGGAACAGGTGCTTGCCCCACGCCTCGGCACGCAGCAGGGGCTGCCCGTCGACTACGGCGGCGCCGGATTCGAAGCGACCCTGCGGGCTGGACACCGCGACCGGCGCCCCGGCGAAGCGGCGCTGATGGAGCCGGGCCAGCCGGTGCAGGATGTGCCCCTCCGGCATGTCAGACCAGTCTGTGCCGACGTCAGGCGGGCGCGCCGGGCACCGGTGGTGCCTCGTGGGTGCGCTCGTAGGCAGCCAGGATGTCGATGCGCCGCTGGTGGCGTTCGGCCTCCGACCACGGGGTGCTCAAGAACGCGTCGACGATGGCGAGCGCTTCAGCGGTGGTGTGCATCCGGCCGCCGATGCCGATCAGCTGGGCGTTGTTGTGTTCCCGGGCCAGCTGCGCGGTTTCGGTGCTCCAGGCCAGGGCACACCGCGCCCCCGGCACCTTGTTGGCGGCGATCTGTTCGCCGTTGCCAGACCCGCCGATCACGATGCCGAGGCTCTCGGGGTCGGCCACCGTGCGGGCCGCCGCCGCGATGCAGAACGCTGGGTAGTCGTCCTCGGCGTCGTAGCTGAAGGCCCCGCAGTCGACCGGCTCATGACCGGCCTTCTTCAGGTGCTCGACGATCGTTTCTTTGAGTTCGTAGCCGGCGTGGTCGCAGCCGAGGTAGACGCGCATGGCGTCATTGTCTCAGACCCGGTCTGCTCCCCCGCCAGCCGTCAGTCGAACTCCGGTGCCTCGCCGCGGGTGCGCTTGAGCTCCCAGAAGTGCGGGTAGGACGCGAAGGTCACCGACGCGTCCCACAGCTCGCCCGCCTGCTCGCCGCGGGGAATGCGGGACAGCACCGGCCCGAAGAACGCCACTCCGTTGACGTGGATGGTCGGAGTCCCGACGTCCTTGCCGACGGCGTCCATCCCGGCGTGATGGCTCGCGCGCAGCGCCTCGTCGTAGGCGTCGCTGGTGGCGGCGTCGGCCAGCTCGGCCGGCAGGCCCACCTCGGCCAGCGCACCGGCGATGACGTCCGGGAAGTCCTTGTTGTTCTGATTGTGGATCCGGGTTCCCAGCGCGGTGTACAGCGGCCGCAGGATCTCGTTACCGCGCAACTGCTCCGCGGCGATCGCCACCCGCACCGGGCCCCACGCGTGCTTGAGGCCCTCACGGTACTGCTCGGGAAGGTCGTCGCGCCCCTCGTTGAGGACGGCCAAACTCATCACGTGGAAGCTGACGTCGATGTCGCGGACCTTCTCGACCTCCAGGATCCACCGGGAGGTGATCCAGCACCACGGGCACAACGGGTCGAACCAGAGCTCGGCGTGCGATCTTTGAGCGGGCATGGCAGGGTCCTCTCGATTACGGACGGTCACTGTCGAAACACAACCATGCCGGGCGGACTGATGTTCCCATTCGGCGGACCGCGCCTGGCCGCGAATCCCTGGTGGCGCGGGTCGAAATACCAGGGAAATCCCTTATAGCGCCCCTTGTAGCCGGCGGCTTAGCGTCACAGGTGACCAGCTCAGCGACGGAGGCAAGCGATGAAAATCACTCGAACCCTGCCGATAGTGTGCGCCGCATTCGGTGCAGCCGGACTGTTCCTGACCGCGAGCGCTCAGGCCGATCCGGGACCCGACGGCACCTATCGTGTCGCATGGCCCACCGAAAACCGTTTCGACACCTGGACGTTCACCTCCACCTGCGCCACGGAGGGCTGCACTGCGACCCGCAACGACGGCGCCGTGTTCACCTTGACCAACGGCAGGTGGGTTCATCCCAGCAGCGGTCACGGAGCCTGCGGCGACGCGGTTCGCAGCGAGTACTCCATTGACGCAGGATTCAACCTGGGCACGATGAAGGTGTTCTGGGAAGGCCAATGCGGCAACCACGACGTGGACACCTACCCGTTCGCTCTGACCCGCGCCTGACCGCTGCTCGATGCCGCAGAGCGCCACGGGGACAACTATGCCCACCGCGCGTTTACAGGCTCAGGGCCAGCAGCACGACCGCAACCGCCGGGAACGCACCCTGAATGACGGCGGCGCGGGCCTTGTCGGGCGACGACGCCACCAGAACCAGCGCCGCGGCCAGCATGGACCCCACGCCGGCGAAGATCAGCGCATGCCCAACGGTGATGTGGTCCAACGAGAACGCGGCGATGCCGACCACCGTGACGATGGCCAGGAACAGGTTGTAGAAACCTTGGTTGAAGGCCAGCGTCTTGGTGGTTTCGGCTTCGGCGACGGTGGTGCCGAAGAGGGCCCGAGTGCGCGGTGAGGTCCAACTCAGCGACTCGAGCGCGAAGATGTAGACGTGCAACACCGCGGCCAGCGCGGCGAAGGTCAGACTGGCCATGTGCATGGCCTCATTAAACTCGGTCCGGAGCCCGCCCGCACGGTCCTGCGGCTACTGTTGGCGGGCGTGGCACTTCCTAACCTCACCCGCGACCAAGCCGCCGAACGGGCCGCTTCGGTCACCGTCGTCAACTACCGGATCGCCCTGGACCTGACCGATGGCAGCGGCAACCCGGGCGAGCGCACATTCCGCTCCACCACCGTCGTCACCTTCGACGCGCTGGCCGGCAGCGACACCGTCATCGACATCGCCGCCGAGACGATCCACAGCGCCACCCTCAACGGCCACCCGCTCGATGTCTCGGCCTACGACGAGTCGGTCGGCATCGCGCTGAGCGGCCTGGCCAAGCACAACACCGTCGAGATCGACGCGCAGTGCTACTACTCCAACACCGGGGAGGGCCTGCATCGCTTCGTCGACCCGGTCGACGACGAGGTGTACCTGTACTCGCAGTTCGAAACCGCCGACGCCAAGCGGATGTTCGCCTGCTTCGACCAGCCCGACCTCAAGGCCAGCTTCGACATCACCGTCACCGCGCCGTCGCACTGGCAGGTGATCTCCAACGGCGCCACGAGTTCCGTGCGCGACGGCGTGCACACCTTCAAGACCACACCCAAGATGAGTACCTATCTGGTTGCGCTGATCGCCGGGCCCTATGCGCGTTGGGACGACGTCTATCGCGACGAGCACGGCGAGATTCCGCTGGGCCTATTCTGCCGGGCATCGCTGGCCCAGCACATGGACGCCGAGCGGCTCTTCACCGAGACCAAGCAAGGATTCGGCTTCTACCACAACAACTTCGGCGTGCCCTATGCCTTCGGCAAGTACGACCAGCTGTTCGTGCCGGAGTTCAACGCCGGCGCCATGGAGAACGCCGGAGCGGTGACGTTCCTGGAGGACTACGTCTTTCGCAGCAAGGTGACCCGGGCGTCTTATGAGCGGCGCGCCGAGACCGTGCTGCACGAGATGGCACACATGTGGTTCGGCGACCTGGTCACCATGCGCTGGTGGGACGACCTGTGGCTTAACGAGTCATTCGCGACGTTCGCCTCGGTGCTGTGCCAAAGCGAGGCAACCGAATACACCAGCGCCTGGACCACCTTCGCGAACGCGGAGAAGTCCTGGGCTTATCGCCAAGACCAGCTGCCGTCGACGCACCCGATAGCCGCCGACATCCCTGACCTGGCCGCCGTGGAGGTCAACTTCGACGGGATCACCTACGCCAAAGGCGCTTCGGTGCTCAAGCAGTTGGTGGCCTATGTCGGTCTGGAGCACTTCCTGGCGGGCCTGCGCGACTACTTCGCCGCGCACGCCTTCGACAACGCCACCTTTGACGACCTGCTCGCGGCGCTGGAGAAGGCATCCGGCCGGGATCTGTCCGACTGGGGCCGGCAGTGGCTGAAGACCACCGGACTGAACACCCTGCGGGCGGACTTCGATACTGAAGACAATGGCGGCGGAACCGTTTTCACCCGATTCGCGGTGACGCAGGGCGGCGCTGCCCCGGGTGCCGGTGAGACGCGGGTGCACCGGTTGGCCATCGGCATCTACGACGACGACCCGGCCGGTTCCGGCCGGTTGGTGCGGGTGCACCGCGAGGAGCTGGACATCGAGGGGCCCAGCACGGAAGTGCCCGGCTTGGTCGGAGTTTCGCGCGGCAAGCTGATCCTGGTCAATGACGACGACCTGACCTACTGCGCGCTGCGGCTGGACCCGGAGTCACTGGCCGCCGCGACGGAGCGCATCGCCGATATCGCCGAGCCGTTGCCGCGGACCCTGGTGTGGTCGGCGGCCTGGGAGATGACGCGCGAGGCTGAGATGCGCGCCCGGGACTTCGTGGCACTGGTGCAGCGCGGCATCGGCGCCGAGACCGAGGTCGGCGTCGCTTCGCGGCTGCTGCTGCAGGCGCAGACCGCGCTGGGGTTCTACGCCGAGCCGGGCTGGGCCGCAGAGCAGGGTTGGCCGGCTTTCGCCGACCGGCTGCTGGAGCTGGCCCGCGAGGCCGATCCCGGCTCCGATCACCAGCTGGCGTATCTCAACGCGCTGTGCACCTCGGTGCTCGCCGAACGGCACATCACGGTGCTGGCCGCGCTGCTGGACGCCGACCCGGCCGTCCAGGGGCTGGCCGGGTTGGCCGTCGACACCGACCTGCGCTGGCGGATCGTGGTGGCGCTGGCCCGCGGCGGTGCGCTGGACGCTGCGGCGATCGACGCGGAGATCCGGCGCGACCCCACCGCGGCCGGCCAACGCCAAGGCGCTCAGGCGTCGGCGGCCCGACCGCAGCCCGCCGTCAAGGAAGCGGCCTGGCAGCAGGTGATCGAGGACGACACGTTGGCCAACATCACCGGTCGCGCGATCATCGGCGGGATCGTGCAGCCCGGCCAGGGTGAGCTGTTGGCGCCGTTCACCGCGCGCTACTTTCAGGCGATCTCCGGGGTGTGGGAGCGGCGTTCCAGCGAGGTGGCGCAGACCGTGGTGATCGGCCTGTACCCCGGGTGGGATGTCAGCCAGGCCGGGTTGGACGCCGCCGACGCGTTCCTGGCCGACCCTTCGGTCCCGCCGGCGCTGCGGCGGTTGGTCACCGAGGGCCGGGCCGGGGTGGAGCGGTCGCTGCGGGCGCGCACCTTTGATACCGCTTGATCAGCGGTATCCTCCGTCGCTGAGTCCGGCGTCCTTCTCGAAACTGTTGACACCGCCGAAGATTCGCGCCCTCGCCTCCTCGGCGAGGTAACGCGCGGGCAACCGCACCGGTCCCAGCGCAGCCCACTGCTGGGCGTGGATCTCCTCGTGGTGGAGCAGCGCGTCCAGGCTCGGTCCACCAGGGCCGAGCCGCCCTGATTCGACGATCTCGCGCAGCCGCCCGGCGGGATCGAAGACTTGCTCGGTGTTGACCAGGAACAGATCACCCCACATGGTGCCACCGCGGTGGCTGAACGAACCGTGAATGCGGTTGCCGCCCACCACCATCAGCACGCCGTTGGGGGTGGCGGCCACGCAGCCGCCGGTGTTGCAGATGCCTCGGACCACCGCATAGCTCCAGCGGTTCGCCCGCTGACGGTCAATGATCCGCCGCAGCTCGGCGGCACCGTACGGCGTCTCGGAAAAGTCACTGCGCGCACCGCCCCGGCCGTAACCGGTGCCCGCATTGAGCAGGTAGGTCAGCAGCACCGCGCGCCGCACGGCATCGCCGCCGGCTGTCCGGGGAATGATAAAGAAGCTCTTACCATCCGGGTCGGTGATCTGCTCCATCACGTCCAGAGCCCGGAAGCTGTCCCGCGTAAGGCCCTGCTCGCGCACGATTTCGGTCACCGCCCGCGGTCCGACAGCGCGCCGGTCGAGGTTCGCCAGCCACGCCCGGTGCGCTGGAGAGGGTGCAGCCAGAGCCTGGGCGGAAACGACCTCCGGTCCTGCGTGTGGACCGGGGAGGTTCACGCTTGCGACCAAGGGATCGTCCGGTGGTACAGCCAGCGACTAGGCCGGCGAGACGCCGGCGCTGATCACCTGCACCGCGCTGACCAGACCGTCGATCAGGTTGCCGTCGCGGAACGCCGCAGCCGCCGCGGCCACACCCTGCGGTGCGGCAACCGGGGCGATCCGGCCGGCCACGCCCGCGCCGTAGACCACCTCGATGGCCTTCTGGTCCGGCGAGACCGCGATCAAGACGGCGTCGTTGGGGGTGGGCACCTTCGCCAAGATCTCGCGGGCCCGCGCGGCGGTGTCAGCACCCAGGTCGCCGATGTAGGTGGCGAACCGGGACTGGGTGGCGCGCGACGCGTAGGTCAGGGCGTCATCGAGAGCCACCAGTTCCTTGACCGGGAACGGGTAGTGCAACGACGCCTCGCCGGGTTCGGTAACCCCGGAAACCCGGCCGCTGTTGGTGACCACAAAGCCGTACGGCAGGTCAGCCGGATCGATCGTTACGACTTCACCAGTTGCCACTGGCTCCACCCCCCACGCTGAACTCGGAATTGCCGTGGCCGTGTCCACCAACGGCCTCGTCGGTCGCCGCCCAGAGGATCGGCGGGTGTGTCCACCGCTCCGACATCTGATAGATGGCCGCGCGCGGCCCCTTCTGCGTCAGGGTCCGGGCGGCCAGCAGCGCGAACATTGCCGCCGGGATGCCAATGAAGATGCCGAGGGTTTCCAACATGCTCACGCCGTAGACGGTATCCCACCGCTCATCCAGCGGTGCGGGAACCCGGCCCGACGGTGCGCCGCGCCGGGGCGGACACCCGAACGTCGGCCCGCCGGGACTGGCTAGCACCTGCTGAACGGGCACCGATTATGGTGGCGCCATACCCTGCCGCAGACGTTGCTCGAGGTCCAGGGGCTGCGCCGTCGTTCCGGAAAGGCGATAGTCATGGTTCTTGCTGCCGCGGTCCAATTGGAGGCGGTACTCGGCGACGTTCCGGCCAACCTCGCCGCCTGTGAACGGCTGGCCGACGAGGCGGGCCGCGCCGGCGCCAGAATCATCGCCCTGCCGGAGTTCTTCACCACCGGTATCGGATTCGAGCCGGCGCTGGCTTCGGCGGCCTTACCGCCCGGCGGCGCGGCCACCGAACTGCTCACCGCGCTGGCTCGCCGGCACCGCGCGCTGGTCGGTGGGTCCTTCCTGTGTCGCGATACCGACGGCCACGTCCGCAACGCCTATCTGCTCGCAGGTCCCGACGGCGGTTCAGCGCGGCCCGACGAAGGAGAGCCGAAGCTGGGACCGCCGCATGGACCCGGCGGTTCAGCGCGGCCCGACGAAGGAGAGCCGAAGCTGGGACCGCCGCTTGGACCCGGCGTGGTGGGCCGCCACGACAAGGACCTGCCCACCATGTGGGAGAACGCGTTCTACACCACCGGCGACGACGACGGGGTGATCGCGGCAGGCGAATACACGGTCGGGGCGGCGGTGTGCTGGGAGTTGATGCGCACTCAGACGGTGCGCCGGCTGCGCGGCCGGGTGGACCTGGTGATGACCGGCTCGGGCTGGTGGTCGATTCCGCGCTGGTCGCCCCACGCCCTGTTCGACCGTCTCGAACGCACCAACGCCGGCACCGCGCGCCAGGCTGCGGCGTCGTTCGCCCAGTACGTCGGCGCACCGGTGGTGCATGCCGCCCACGCCGGGGCATTGACCTGCGCGATGCCGTGGCTGCCGCTTCGCTACCACGGCCATTTCGAAGGCGCCACGCTGATCGCCGACGCCGACGGCACTGTCATCGCCGAACGGCGCGCCGATCAAGGCGAAGGGATCGTCCTCGCAGAGATCACGCCCGGTCGGCGGCCGGCTCGACTCGCGCCGCCCGCCGGCTTCTGGCTGCACCGCCGCGGGACGCTGCCCACCGCGGTGTGGCACTACCAACGCTGGCACGGGCGACGCTGGTACCGGCACAACGTCGCACAGAACGTCTGAGGAGGCACCGTCATGGATTGGACCGGCGCGGCACTGCGCACCGACACGCTGATCACCCTGCTGGCGGCAGGCCTGATCTTCCTGCTCGCCCTGGGACTGGGCGTCTGGAAATACCAGCAGATGGCCACCCGGCCGGAGCGCCACGCCCATCCCTACGTCGACATCGCCCACCGTGCCGCATTGCTGTATTCCTTCGCCACGCTGCTGTTGGCGGTGTTCGTCGAGCTCAGCGCCTGGCCGACGTGGGTGAATCTGACTGCCGCCATGGTGGTCGTGTTCTACTTCCTGGCCGCCATCGTCAGCTACATCGTGCACGGCGCCCTGCAGGACACCACCAACCAGTTCGAGCACCCCTCTGCGGGACTGCACGTGTCGATGGTGCTGCTCATCGTCGGTGAGATGGGCGGGTTTGGCGTGCTGTTCGCCGGGTTCCTCGCCGGTTGGCTCGGTCACGGCTAGCGCTCAGGCGGCGCCTTCACCGAGGTAGCGCATCCACACCGGATCGAGATCGTGAATCACCGCCAGCAGCCGCCAATGCTGGCCCTTGGGCGAGGTGGGCACCAACCGCAGCGTCCAGCCGATCTCGGCCAGTAATCGGTCCGCCTTGCGGTGATTGCAGGTCGAGCAGGCGGCTACGCAGTTCTCCCAGGAGTGGTCGCCGCCACGACTGCGCGGCACCACGTGGTCCACGGTGTCGGCCTTGCCGCCGCAGTAGGCGCAGCTGTGCTGGTCGCGGTGCATCAGCGCGGCCCGGGTCAACGGGATCCGGGCGCGGTAGGGCACTCGAACGTAATTCCGCAGCCGGATCACCGACGGCACCGGCACCGACCGGGTCGCCGAGTGGATTACCGGGCCGGCCGGATCGTCGTGCACGATGTCGGCTTTACCGCAGATCAGCATGACCACGGCACGCCGCAGCGAAAGCGCCGTCAACGGCTCGAAGGTGGAGTTCAGCAGCAATACCCGCCGACGGGTCCAGATGGATGCGGCTTCGTTGCTGGTCCCAGAACCGGTGACACCGCCGGCTGTGGCGACCGAATGCAGGCATGGGGCGGTGGCAAGCCCGCTCAGGCTCGCCGGTGGGGCACCGGGGGTGCGGTGGCCCCGACGTTTCATATCCGGTCTTGCAGCCGGTTTATGTGTCGCACCATTGACCTCCGCCGAACAGTTCACCATGATTCGGTGCTGGTCGCACGCCTATTTGCTGTGTGTTCACCGGCAGTCACCGGCGATGCCCCACAATGGGGGGCGATGCAGCCGATAGAAGAACCCTCGTTTTATGACGCCGTCGGCGGCGCGGAGACGTTTAACGCCATCGTGTCGCGGTTTTATCAACTGGTCGCCCAGGATCCGATCCTGCGCCCGATGTATCCTGCCGACGACATGGCCGGCGCCGAGGACCGGTTGCGAATGTTCCTCGAGCAGTACTGGGGCGGGCCGCGCACCTACACCGAGCGTCGTGGGCACCCGCGACTGCGGATGCGCCACATCCCCTACCGGATCGGCCCGATGCAGCGCGATGCGTGGCTGCGCTGCATGACGACGGCCATCAGCGAGATCGACAGCGACACCCTCGACGATGCACACCGCGGCGAACTGCTGCAGTATCTGCATTCGGCGGCGGACTTCCTGGTCAACGCGCCGATCTGATGAGTCCGGCCACACGCCCTGCGGGGCAGCCATGGTGGACGAACAGCACCTTCTACCAGGTGTATCCCCGCTCGTTCGCCGACAGCAACTCCGACGGAGTCGGCGATCTCGACGGGGTGACCGCACACCTGGACTACTTGCACTGGCTGGGGGTCGAGGCGCTGTGGCTCAACCCGGTGACGGTGTCGCCGATGGCCGACCACGGCTACGACGTGGCGAATCCGCGTGACATCGATCCACTGTTCGGCGACCTCGCAGCACTGGATCGGCTGGTGGCCGCCGCGCACGGGCGGGGAATCAAGCTGACGATGGACCTGGTGCCCAACCACACCAGCTCGGCGCACCCCTGGTTCGTCGAGGCATTGGCCGCCAAGCCGGGCAGTCCCGCGCGTGACCGCTACTTCTTCCGTGACGGGCGCGGAATCGACGGCCAGTTGCCGCCCAACAACTGGGTGTCGGTGTTCGGCGGCCCGGCCTGGACGCGGGTCACCGAACCCGACGGCCCCGGCCAGTGGTACCTGCATCTGTTCGATGTGTCACAGCCGGATCTGAACTGGGACAACCCGGAGGTCTTCGCCGATTTCGAGCGCACCCTGCGGTTCTGGCTGGACCGCGGCGTGGACGGCTTCCGCATCGATGTCTCCCACGGCATGGCCAAGCCGGCCGGTCTACCGGACATGCCGGTCACCGATGTGAAGCTGCTGGCCCATCAGGACGACGACCCGCGATTCAATCGGCCCGGCGTCCACGCGATTCACCGGGCGATTCGGCGGGTCTTCGACGACTACCCGGACGCGGTGAGCGTCGGTGAGGTCTGGGTTCACGACAACGATCAGTTCGCCGAGTACCTACGGCCCGACGAATTGCACCTGGCCTTCAACTTCCGGCTGTTGCAAGCCGACTTCGATGCGACTCAGATCCGCGGTGCGATCGACAATTCGCTGGCCGCGGTGGCGTTGGTGGGCGCCAGCGCCACCTGGGCGCTGGAGAATCACGACGTCGAGCGGGCGGTCACCCGCTACGGTGGCGGGGCCTTGGGCCTGGACCGGGCGCGGGCCATGGCCCTGGTCTTGTTGGCGTTGCCGGGCGCGGTGTTCGTCTATAACGGCCAGGAGCTGGGCCTGCCCAACGTCGAACTGCCCGATTCGGCCCTGCAGGACCCGGTGTGGGAGCGCTCCGGGCACACTGAACGCGGCCGCGACGGCTGCCGGGTGCCGCTGCCCTGGTCCGGCGAGACACCGGCTTTCGGATTCTCCGACAACCCCGACACCTGGCTGCCGATGCCGCCGGATTGGGCGGCGCTGACCGTCGAGCGTCAGCGTAGCGATCGCGCCTCGACGCTGTCGCTGTACCGGCAGGCCCTCGCCACCCGCAGGCGCAGGCCCGAACTCACCGGATCGCAGATCGATTGGCTGGACGCACCACCAGGAATGCTGGTCTTCCGACGCGGCGGACTGGTATGCGCGCTGAATGCCGGCGACCGCCCGGTGGATCTTCCCGAAGGACAGCTGATCCTGGCCAGCGCGCCGGCGACCGGCGGTGTCTTGCCGCCCGACAGCGCCGCGTGGCTGACCTAAGCGGAAAGTCTGGTCAGCTGAGATCGCTTGTGGCGCCGACGAATTCGACGACCACGTCCGCGAACCGGTCCGGCTGGTCGATCATGCTTCGCGCACGCATGCACAGTGATGCCTGCTGCCGCTCAGCGGATGAACTTCTCCAGGTAGGCGCGGTGGTCCGCCGACAGCCGCACCAGCTTCTGCTCGTCGATGCTGAAGGTGGCCAACTGCGTCTCGGCGATCACGGCCGGCCGGGAATCCGGGGCCGCGTGCACCGAGCGCACCTCGTAGCCGATGGTGAAGTCCACCGTGCGCAGCCGCGACACCCACATGGTCACCTGCAGCGGTGAGTCCGTCAGCCGCAGCTGCCCCTTGTAGGCAACCTTGACCTCGGCGATCAGCAGCCCGACGCTGGTGATGTCGACCGCGAACGCCGGCGACAGGAACGGCACCCGCGCCTCTTCAAGCATGGTCACCATGGTCGCGTGGTTCACGTGCTGATACATGTCGATGTCCGACCAGCGCACCGGAACCGCTGCCACAAAGCCCACCGGCGCCCCGGTGGATTCGCCTGCCGGACTCACGAAGCCGCGCCGCGTGTCATGCTGCGGATCTGGCGTGCCGCCACCGACAGGGTTGCCAGATCCCGCTGGCCGGATTCGTAGATCTGGGCCAGCGTGCGCCGCGCCCGCTCCACGCGTGAGGCGTTGGTCGATTCCCATTCGGTGATTTTCTGCATCCCGTCCTCGTCCGGTTCCCCGACCGCCAGCACGTCCAGGCACAGCGACCGCACCGAATTGTAGATGTCGTCGCGGATAGCCAACCGCGCCAAGGCGTGCCAGCGGTCATCGCGCGGCAATTGGGCGACCGCCGTCAGCAGGCCGTCGGCGCCCAACCGATCCATCAGCGCGAAATAGGTGTCGGCGACCTCATCGGCGTCACGTTCGGTGATGTCGGCGACGTCGATGACGTCGAGCAGGCTGTAGCGGTACAAGCCCAGTGCGACATCGGTAGCCAGGCCACGAGGCACGCCCTGAGTCTCGAACTCGCTGATGTGTTTGGCGACGATGTCGGCATCGTCGCCGCGCAGCCATTCCGACATCCGCGGTGACAGCGCGGCGACCTGCTCGGCGAACCGATTGATCTCGGCGCCCACCGCCAGTGGCTGCGGGCGGTAGTTGAGCAGCCAACGGCCGGCCCGGTCGATGAGCCGCCGCAGATCCAGGGTCATCCGGTCGGTCACCGCAACCGGCAGACCGTCGCGCTCACCGGCGGCGCGGATGCGCCGCCACAATTCGCCCACCCCGAAGATGGCGTCGGTCGCGACGTAGGCGCGCACCGCGTCGATCAGTTCCACCCCGGCGTCCTCGGTGATCCGGAAGGCATAGGTGATGCCCGCGGTGTCCACCACGTCGTTGATCAGCATGGTGGTGACGATCTCGCGGCGCAGTTGGTGCTGGCGGATCTCGGGGCCGAAGCGCTGTTGCAGTACCTGCGGAAAATACTGCGGCAGCCGGGCGGCGAACACGTCCTGCTCGGGTAGGTCGGTGGACAGTACCGCCGCTTTCAGCGTCAGCTTGACGTGCGCCATCAGAGTGGCCAACTCCGGTGAGGCCAGGCCCAGCCCGGCCTCGGCGCGTCGGGCGATCTCCTTCTCCGATGGCAGCGCCTCCAGGGCGCGGTTGAGCCCGCGGTCTGCCACCAGGTGGCGGATCTGCTCGGCGTGCACCGGCAGCAGGCTCGCGGCGTTGGCCCGGCTGGTGCCCATCAGATCGTTCTGGGCGGTGTTGTCCGCCAGGACCAGCGCACTGACCTCGTCGGTCATCGATGCCAGCAACGCGGGCCGGTCGACGGCGTCGACCTTGCCGACGGTGACCAGGGCGTCGATCAGGATCTTGATGTTGACCTCGTGGTCGGAGCAGTCGACGCCGGCCGAGTTGTCCAGGGCGTCGGTGTTGATGCGGCCGCCGGCCAGGTCGAACTCGACGCGGCCCAGCGGCGTGACGCCGAGGTTTCCGCCTTCGCCGATCACCTTGGCGCGCACCTGGTTTCCGTTGACCCGGACCTGGTCGTTGGCACGGTCTCCGACGTCGGATTCGGACTCGGCTTTGACGTAGGTGCCGATGCCGCCGTTGAACAACAGGTCCACGGGCGCCCGCAGGATCGCCCGGATCAGCACCGGCGGGGTGAGTTCGGTGATGTCCGCGTCGAGACCCAGCACGGCGGCGACCTGCGGGCTGACCGGCACGGATTTCAGGTCGCGCGCGTAGACACCGCCTCCGGCGCTGATCAGCGACTTGTCGTAGTCGTCCCAACTGGATCGGGGCAGGTCGAACATCCGCTGACGCTCGGCGAAAGACCGGGCGGGATCTGGGTCGGGATCGAGGAAGATGTGCCGATGATCGAAGGCGGCCACCAGTCGGATGTGTTCACTGCGCAGCATGCCGTTGCCGAACACGTCGCCGCTCATATCTCCGACGCCGACAACGGTGAAATCCTGGGTCTGGGTGTCGATTCCCATCTCCCGGAAATGCCGCTTGACCGACTCCCAGGCACCTTTCGCGGTGATGCCCATCTCCTTGTGGTCGTAGCCGACCGACCCACCGGACGCGAACGCGTCGCCCAGCCAGTAGCCGTAGGACTTGGCCACCCCGTTGGCGATGTCGGAGAAGCTGGCGGTGCCCTTGTCGGCGGCCACCACCAGATACGCGTCGTCGCCGTCGCGGCGCACGACCTGCGACGGCGCGCTGACCGCGCCGGTGGCGTGATCGACGTTGTCGGTGAGGTCGAGCAGTCCGGAGATGAACAGCGTGTAGCAGGCGATCCCTTCGTCGCGGGCCGCCTCGCGATCCGCTACCGGATTGCCGGTGGGCGTCGGTGGGCGCTTGACCACGAAGCCGCCTTTGGCTCCGGTCGGGACGATGACGGCGTTCTTGACCTCTTGGGCCTTGACCAGTCCGAGGATCTCGGTGCGATAGTCCTCGCGGCGGTCCGACCAGCGCAGCCCGCCACGCGAGACGAAGCCGAACCGCAGGTGCACCCCCTCGACCCGGGGTGAGTAGACGAAGATCTCGAACTTCGGCCGGGGCAGTGGCAACTCGTCGATCAAGCCGGCATCCAGCTTGAGCGCCAGTACGTTACGCGCGCGGGCCGAATCGGCGCGGGTGACAAAGTAATTGGTGCGTAGGGTGGCTTGAATCAGCGAGGCGAACGCGCGCAGGACCCGGTCGGTGTCCAGGCTCACCACCGCGTCGATGCCCGCCGCGACCTCCGCGGCGGCCGCCTGTGCGTCACGGTTGCGATGCGTGCGCGACGGGTCGAACAGCGCCTCAAACAGTGCCACCAGGCCGCGCGCGATGCCCGGATACTCGTTAAGCACCGAGGCGATATGGTTCTCGCTGTAGGGGAAGCGGGCCTGGCGCAGGTATTTGGCGTAGCCGCGCAGCACCACGACCTGTTGCCAGTTCAAACCGGCGCGCAGCACCAGCTCGTTGAATCGGTCGGGCTCGACACGGCCCTCCCAGATCGCGGTGACCCCGTCGGCGAATCGCTGTTCGGCATCGTCGCGCTCGACTCCGGTCTCCGGGATGTCGATGGTGGGGTGCGCTGACACCCTGAACTTGTAGATCCACACCTGCAGGCCGTCGCCGCGGGTGACGGTGAACGGCCGCTCTTCGAGCACCGCCACCCCCATGCATTGCAGCATCGGCAGCAGTTGGCTCAGCGACGCACCGTGTCCACCGAGAAACCAGGCCAACTGACTTCCGTCGGCCTCGCCGTAGTGGGTGAACACCAACTTGACCGAGTCGGCGGTCAGCCGCTCGATGATCGCGATGTCTTCGACGGCCTCGGCTGGAGTGACAGCCTGCTTGTAGATCTCGTCGAAGGCAGCGGCATAGTGTTCGGCCACCTCGACGGCGATGGAGTCCTGCGTCGCCGTCTCGAGCAGCCGGTCTCCCCAGGTGCGGGTGGCCTCGAACAGCATCGCCTGGATCCGGGCTCGGTTGTCCTCGCCGGTGTCGACCGCACGGGCGTCGGGGTCGTCGGAGATCCGGACCATGAAATGCAGCAGCGCCCAAGGGGCTTCGCTGACGCGCGCGCTGTATTCCAGGCCCACTCCGCCGAACTCGCGAACCAGGATGTCCTCCATGTGCAGCCGCACCGGGGTGGTGTAGCGGTCGCGTGGCAGATACACCAAACACGATACGAAGCGCCCGGTGCGGTCGCCGCGCAGGAACAGCAGGGTCCCGCGCCGCGAACCGAGGTCGGACACCGCCATCGCCATGTTCAGCAGCTGTTCCGGGGTGATCGCGAAAAGCTCTGAACGCGGAACGGTTTGGATGATGTCGAGCAGAAGTTGTCCGGGGTGCCCGGGTTCCTTCTCCGCGAGCGCGAGCGCATGGCGGACGGTGTGGGAGATGACCGGGATCTCGAAGACGTCAGCGTTGATCGCGCCGGCGGTGAACAATCCGACGAACCGGTGCGCGACGATGCTGTCGCCGGTGTCCTCCCGGATCACCACCACGTAGGTGTGCGAGCTGAATCGCATATAGCTGGGCACGGTAGCCTGCGCCAGAGTCAACAGACTGTCACCGATGAGCCTGGGCCGCAAAGACTTACGCAGCTGCAAAACGCCCAGCCGGGCGGCGTCATCGACCAGCACCTGTTCGTCGCGCACCACCCCCCGCTGATAGCCCAGCAGAACGAAATGCCCGTCGGCCAGCCAGTGCAGGAGGGCCGCGACATCGTGGCGGTCCGGGGCGGCGTAGTGGCCGTGCGCGTCCGACTCGACCTCGGCGGCAAGCTCGGTGAGCGCGTTGTGCATCGCCTCGGAATCGATCGCCACCTGGCGGACGTCGGCCATCACATCGGGCAGCAGGCGTTCGGTTTCGGCGAGGGTGTGCCGGTTGACGGTCGGTGAGAGCTGGACATGAATCCAGGCCTCGGCCCCCACCGTGCCATCCACGGATCTCGGCTCAACGTCTGAGCCTCTCGGCTCCACCGAACGCAGTTCCCCGGCCTCATCTCGCTGCACGGCGAACACCGGCGACATGATCCCCACGTAGGCCACCCCGAGCCGGTGCAGGAGCACCGCCAC
Source organism: Mycobacterium sp. P7213 (assembly GCF_900604305.1). NCBI lineage: Bacteria > Bacillati > Actinomycetota > Actinomycetes > Mycobacteriales > Mycobacteriaceae > Mycobacterium > Mycobacterium sp. P7213. Next base: position 38,276 of record NZ_UWOA01000010.1, on the reverse strand, counting down.
CGAGTCCATCAGCATGCCGCCGTGTTCGGTGACCACCTGCAGCGCCGGCCCGCAACCAGCCGGATCGTCGGCGGTCAACACCGCAACCCGGGTCTCACCGGCGAGCCGATGCCGCGCCAGCCGGGCGTGCGCGGCCAGCAGCGCCGGGGTCACCAGGTCGATGGCGGCTGCCCGGCTGGCGGGATCGGCGTCGGTGGGTTCGTCGCTGATCAGCGAGTCGCTGTGCGAACCGCGGTAGGTCTCGACGTAAGCCGTCGAGACCCAAGCAGGAATGCCTTGCGGCTCAGGGGGATCGGGAAATGTTGTCCACGCGGTCGATTCTTTGGTGGACTTTGTCATCCCACCCCTCCTGACTATGTGTCAGCTCCGGCAGCACGGCTACCGGAACAACATTAGTCGCGGGTGAGCCTGCGGTGGGTCACTCGATGCGGACGCGCCGCTTCGGCACCGAGACGTTCCACCTTGTTCTCCTCGTAGGCGCCGAAGTTGCCCTCGAACCAGAACCACTTGGCCTCGTTGTCGTCGTCGCCCTCCCACGCCAGGATGTGCGTGCAGGTCCGGTCGAGGAACCAGCGGTCGTGGCTGATGACGACGGCGCAACCGGGGAACTGTTCGAGGGCGTTCTCCAGTGAACCGAGCGTTTCGACATCGAGGTCGTTGGTCGGCTCGTCCAGCAGGATCAGGTTGCCGCCCTGCTTGAGAGTCAGGGCCAGGTTCAGCCGGTTGCGCTCACCGCCGGAGAGCACGCCGGCAGGCTTCTGCTGGTCTGGGCCCTTAAAGCCGAACGCCGAGACGTAGGCCCGGGACGGGATCTCGTTCTGCCCGACCTCGATGTAGTCCAGGCCGTCGGAGACCACTTCCCAGACCGTCTTCTTCGGGTCGATGCCGGCACGGTTCTGGTCGACATAGCTCAGCTTGACCGTTTCGCCGACCTTGACCGTGCCGCTGTCCGGCTCTTCCAGGCCGACGATGGTCTTGAACAGGGTCGTCTTGCCGACGCCGTTGGGGCCGATCACGCCGACGATGCCGTTGCGCGGCAGCGTGAACGACAGGTCCTTGATCAGCTGGCGCGACTCGAAACCCTTGTCCAGGTGCTCCACCTCGACGACGGTGTTGCCCAGGCGCGGGCCGACCGGGATCTGGATCTCCTCGAAGTCAAGCTTGCGGGTCTTCTCCGCCTCGACAACCATCTCCTCGTAGCGCTGCAGGCGGGCCTTGTTCTTGGCTTGGCGGGCCTTGGCACCCGAACGCACCCAGGCGAGTTCGTCCTTGAGCCGCTTCTGCAGCTTCTGGTCCTTCTTGCCCTGCACCTCGAGACGCTCGGCCTTCTTCTCCAGATAGGTCGAGTAGTTGCCCTCGTAGGGGTAGGCCCGGCCGCGGTCGAGCTCCAGGATCCACTCGGCCACGTTGTCGAGGAAGTAACGGTCGTGGGTAACCGCGAGGATGGCGCCCGGGTAGGAGGCCAGGTGCTGCTCGAGCCACAGCACGCTCTCGGCGTCGAGGTGGTTGGTGGGCTCGTCCAGAAGCAGCAGATCGGGCTTGCTCAGCAGCAGCTTGCACAGCGCCACCCGCCGACGCTCGCCACCGGAGAGATGGGTGACGGGCTCGTCGGGCGGCGGGCAGCGCAGTGCGTCCATGGCCTGTTCGAGCTGCGAGTCGATGTCCCAGGCGTCGGCGGCGTCAAGCTCCTCCTGGAGCTTGCCCATCTCTTCCATCAGCTCGTCGGTGTAGTCGGTGGCCATCAGCTCGGCGACCTCGTTGTACCGATTGAGCTTGGCCTTGATCGGCACGCCCTCTTCGACGTTCTCCCGGACCGTCTTGGTCTCGTCCAGCGGCGGCTCCTGCAACAGGATGCCGACGGTGGCTCCGGGCGCCAGGAAAGCGTCGCCGTTGTTCGCCTTGTCCAGCCCGGCCATGATCCGCAGGACGCTGGACTTACCCGCACCGTTGGGGCCGACGACACCGATCTTGGCGCCGGGCAGGAAGTTCAGCGTGACGTCGTCGAGGATGACTTTGTCGCCGTGTGCTTTGCGCACCTTCTTCATCGTGTAGATGAACTCAGCCATGCCGGGGTGTCGCCTCCTGGTCTCGCGAATTTGCTCGCCAACCATCCTAGGGGGTCGCCCGGCAGGGCCGTCGGCTGCTGTCAGGGCGTCAGAGCTATCCCGGCCATCTCGGCCATCTCGTCGCCGGCGCCGGATTCGCCGTCGGCGCAGTCCGGGCCGTCGGCCTCGGCGCTCGGAGAAGTCGCCGTCGGACACTCCGGTCCGGCGGCAATGATCTTCTCCACCCGGGCCGCACATCGCGCCAGGTTCGGGCCGACCGCCGTCGCGCGTAGCTCCACCGACGATCGACGATTGCCGTCTTTGTCCTCGTATTCACTGGTGAATACGTCTCCGACCACGATCACCGGCAATCCCTTGCTCAGTGACGCACCGACGCCGGTGACCAACCGGTCCCAGCAGGTGACGGTCAGATACAGCGAGTTGCCGGGCTCCCAGTTCCCGTCGGCGCCGCGCTTGCGCGAGTTGCTGGCGACCCGGAATTTGATCAGTTCGTGCTCCCCCACCCGGCGCCGGATCGGGTCGGTCACGACGTTGCCGATGATGGTCAACGGGGTTTCATACATGGCACGTTTTCCTTCCTGGTTGCGGCGGACGTGATCAGCCCGCTCATGCTGCACCCATTGAGCCCGCCGGCCCCGACAACGCGACGGCTCGGGCGGTTGCGTGCAGCGGCAACTGTGGAAGAAGTGTGATTTGGGGATAGCCGAGGCAGGTGTCCTACACCCGCGGCTTGCCGACGTTAACCGGCGCGTTCCAATTCGAGAATGTGATCACCACCGACTCGTCGTCTCCGGACCCCAGTTTGAGCGCAACCAGGTGATGATCACCGGTCTCCTCGATCCAGACCGTGCACGACGTCCGTTTGGTGGCCGTCAAATGCGGCACGATCTTCTTGGCCGCGCGCGCAGACACCTGGCCGCTGATCCGGACGGTGTGCACTTCGTCTGTGCCGAGCGCGATCGTCTCGCGGCCCTCGACCTCCGGGTCGAAGAAATCGGTCAGCATGTCGGCGAGCCCGGTATCCGGGCTCAGGATCGAGGCCACGTCGAAGAAGTTCGTGGCCGGCCCGTAGTCGATCCACCGGCCATCATCTTGCGACACGTAGAGGTCTCCCCCGAACACCACGAACTCCACGTAGGCCGGAGCCCCCCGGTACTTGATCTTGGCGTAGCCCTTGGCGGCCTCGGCAGGCTGCCTGGTCACGTCGCCGTCGAGCGCGGTGATCGCCATGTTCTCGATGCCGCTGCTCGCCGACAGACTCAGGTGCGCGCTGTCGACTCCTGCGGTGGTGGCGCTGGACTCCTTGAGAATCGCCGCGGCGCTCGGCAGTGGCTCACTGGCCTTCTTCGAAGACGGGGGCGACGGCTTCGAGGACGGGGCCGGTTCGGTAGCCGACGATGGTTCGGGCGACGACGTCGCCGGCACGGAGGTCGATTCGGTGGCCGATTGGACTGTCGGCGTGACGGCAGACGACGAAACCGACGGCGCGGTTGGAGCGGTGGACGAGCAACCGGCGACCAGGGCAGCAGCGGCACTCGCGATCGACAGTACGGCGGGGAGCCTGCGCATGCCCGCCATGCTAGGTGCCCTCGGACCGGCGGACCCGGCAAGGGGGAACCGCGCGGCGATGGAACCGTTGGTATACGTTGCTTGCGGTGGATACCAAAGGCCAGTCCGGCAGCGGTGCACACACCGACCGCAGCACATGGGCACGCGACGAAATCCGGGTTTCGAACCCGAAAGCCATGCGACGCTCGATTGCCGGCACTGCTGTCGGCAACTTCATGGAGTGGTACGACTTCGGCATCTACGGCTTCCTCGCCACCACTCTCGCGCAGGTCTTCTACCCCGGCGACAGCTCCAGTGCGGTGGGCCTGATCGCCACGTTCGGCACCCTGGCCGCGGCCTTCGCGGTGCGGCCGTTCGGCGGGATATTCTTCGGCGCACTCGGTGACCGCATCGGCCGCAAAAAAGTCCTGATCATGACCGTCTCGCTGATGGCGATAGGCACCACGATCACGGGACTGCTGCCGTCCTACGAGGCGATCGGGATCTGGGCTCCGGTCCTGCTGATCATCACCAAGCTGATGCAGGGCTTCTCCACCGGCGGCGAGTACGTCGGCGCGATGACCTATGTCAGCGAACACGCCCCGGACCGCACCCGCGGCGCGCTGACCGGATTTCTGCCGTTAGGCACCTTGGGCGGCTACATCACCGGCGCCGGCGTGGTCACCCTGATCCAATCCCAACTGCCGGTGTCCGACATGTTGCACTGGGGCTGGCGAGTCCCCTTCCTGCTGGGTGTGCCGCTGGCCATCATCACGCTGTACATGCGGTTGCGCATCGATGAATCACCGGCCTTCGAAGAGCTGGAACAGGCCGGTGCTGACAACTCGGTGGCCAGCGAAACCGGGTGGCAGCAGTTCCGGCAAACCGTCGTGGGACACCGCAGCGGTCTGCTGATCTGCATGGGCCTGGTGCTGGCGGAGAACGTCACCAACTACATGCTCACCGGATACCTACCGACGTACTTCAAGCAGGTCGGCAGTATCAGCGGCAGCCGCGGGCTGACGATGATCGTGGTGGCGCTGGTGATGATGTTGGTCGTCGTGATGCCACTGGCCAGATTGTCCGACCGAATCGGCCGCAAGCCGCTGCTGTGGACCGGCAGCGCCCTACTGATCTTCGGCTCGGTCCCAGCGTTCCTGCTGATCCGCCACGGCGGCAGCTATCCGATCCGGTTGCTCGGTGTGCTGCTCATCGGGCTGATGCTGGTGTGCTTCAACAGCACCACACCGTCGACGCTGCCAGCGCTGTTCCCCACCGCGGTGCGCTTTTTCGCGGTGGCCATCGGATTCAACATCTCGGTCTCGTTGTTCGGAGGTACCACCCCGCTGGTCGCCGAGACGCTGGTCTCGGGAACCGGCAACGTGATGGTGCCCGCCTTCATCCTGATGGGCGCGGGCGTCATCGGCGCGATCACGGTGTGGTTCACCCCGGAGACGGCCGGCAAGCGCCTGCCCGGGTCGGGACCGTCGGTGGCCACCGAGCAGGAGGCCAGTGCCATCGCCGAAGCGGGGCTGCGCGAATAGACCAAGTCGATCGATTCGGGCACCGGCCGTGGTGATCAGTCCAGACCGACGAGATCCGCGGAGATGCGCCACAGGCCGTCGATGAGCTTGGGGTCGCGGGCCTGTCGGTTCTCGCGGCCGTTGGCGCGGTGCCGGTCGAAGTAGACGCCGTTGATCGCGGGGTCGGCGCCGCGGTTGGCCAGTTCGATCAACGGCGCGGCGCCCTGGGCCGGGGTGATGGCCGCGAGGTGGCGCAGCGGGGTGCGGTAGAGCAGGCCGACAAACCAGGAGTCCCGGCCGAAGCTCGTCGCGACCGGACCGGGATGCACTGCGGCCGAGATGATCGCGTCGTCAACCCAGCGCTGGGCGATGCCGCGGGTGAACAGGATGTTCATCAGCTTGCTGGTCCCGTAGGCCCGCGGCTCAATGGCACGCCGGCGCCGATAGTCCAGGTCATCGAGGTCGACGTGGCCGAACCGGTTGCCGATGCTGGAGGTGTTCAGCACCAGCGCGCCGCCGGCGGCGGCCAGCCGGTCGCGCAACAGGTTGGTCAGCAGGAACGGCGCGAGGTGGTTGATCCCGAAGTTGGGTTCATGTCCCTGGGCGGTACGTTGCCCCGGCGCGAACGTTCCGCCCGCGTTGTTCAGCAGAACGTCGATGGTGCCGACCTGTTCGCGGATCTGTTCGGCCAGCGCACGAACCTGGTCGAGATCGGCGAAGTCAGCGGTCAGGGCGGTGGCACCGGCGTCGGCGGCGACCGGCGCCAATTTCTGAGCCGAGCGGCCGACGACTACGAGATTGACCTCCGGTCCGGCCAAAGCACGCGCTGCGACAGCGCCGATGCCGTCGCTGGCGCCGGTGATCACGATCGTTCGGGGTGAGGTCACTGCAGGTTCTCCTTCGATTCGTCACGGTCAGATCGCGTCGGCGGGTCGCCGCACCGGGCTCACCCGTCGCGGCGGGCCATCTCCGCCAGCATCGCGTTGTAGGCGGCCAGGTCGGCGTCGTCATCGCGTTCGGCGGCGCGGTCGAGACGCTTGGCGATGCGCCGGTCACTGCGATGCCACTGCACCAGCAGTGCGATCATCACCATGAGCAGGGGCAATTCGCCTGCTGACCAGGTGATGCCGCCGCCCAGGTGCTGGTCTCCGGCCAAGTCGGTGTGCCAGGGCAGGCCCAGCGCACCGTAGAACCACTCCCCGAGCACCTTGTGCATCCCCATCAGGAAGACCCCGAAGAAGCCGTGCAGCGGCAGCGAGGCGAACACCACCGCCAGCTTGGCCAGCGGTGAGATGGGCCGGGGAGTGGGGTCCACGCCGATCACGACCCAATAGAAGAGGTAGCCGCTGAGGATGAAGTGGATGTTCATCGCAAGGTGCCCGGCGTGACTGCCGGCGATCGAGTCGAACAGGCTGCTGAAGTAGAGCCCGTAAAAGCCGACGACGAAGATCACCGCCGCGACGATCGGATTGGTGAGGACCCGCGAGACCCGGCTGTGCAGCGCGGCCAGTAGCCATTCCCGCATTCCTGGCGGTTCGCCGCGACCGGCGACCGGCAGCGCCCGCAGCGCCAGCGTGGTCGGTCCGCCCAACACCAGCAGGATCGGCACCAGCATCGACAGGAGCATGTGCACCGCCATGTGCATGCTGAACATCGCCGGCATGTAGCGACCGGTGCCCGACGAGGTGGCGAACAGCAGGGTCAGACAGCCCAGCATCCAGGCGATGGTGCGGCCCGCGGGCCAGGCGTCACCGCGGCGGCGCAGCCGCAGCACCCCGGCCAGATACACGCCGGCCAGGACTATCGCGGCGGTCCCGAAGACGACGTCGTATCGCCAGTCGAACAGGATCCGGGCCACGGTCGGCGGGCCGGCGAAGTCGTAGCCGATCTTGACCATCGGGACCGACGGGTTGAGCACCGTCGGCGGGGGCGGCGGAGTGCGGCCCAGTCCCACCGCAACGCCGAAGGTCAGCGCGAAGACGATGGCCTCGGTCAGCGCCAGCCGGATCAGCGGGGCGCGCTTGTTCGGGTCTTCCTGCAGCGCCGCCACTCCGCGGCGCCGCTGCCAAGCACCGAGGCAGCCGAGCACACACAGCGCGACGAACTTGGCCACTACCAACTGGCCGTACGGCGTGGTCAGCAGGTCGGCAGGGGCCAGCCGAACCAGCGCGTTGAGCCCACCCGACAGGCCCATCGCCACGAAGCACCACAGCGCCACGGTGGAGAACCGCCGGGCGGCGAGGTCGGCGTGTTCTCCGCCCCGAATCGCGTGTACCAGCAACGCCAGTAGACCGCCGGCCCACAGGCCCGCGGCGATCAGGTGGATGAGCAGGCTGTTGGTGGCCAGATCGTGTGACCCGCCGGCGGCCGAATGGCCGGTCAGCCCCAGCGGGATCAGGGTCAGCAGCGAACCCGCCAGCAGCACCGGTGTCCAGGACCAGCGCAGCACGGGCAGGCTCGCCAGCGTCACCACCGCGGCCAGCAGCGCGGTCCACCGCCAGGCCGACGCGGTGTCGACCAGCCCAGCAAACGACCAGGCCGTCGCCGGGTCGAGGAACTCCGACAAGGGGTGGCCAGAGACATCGGAGATGGTCAGCGGAACCAGCAGTGCGGCACACACCGCCCAGGCTCCCGACGCCGCGGTTCCCAACCGCAGCGCACGGTAGCCGGCGGCGTCGAGCACCCCGCTTTGCTGCGGCGGCACCAGGAACGCCGCGAGCAGAAACGATCCCACCGCCAGCACTGCGGCCATCTCGCCGGCTGCCCGCACGAATGGCAACCCCAGCGTGGTCACGGGTCCCGGGTCGGGCAGGCCGGTCGCGGTCAGGGCGTCGGCCAACGACAGGGCCCCGATCCCGGCGGCGATGCACCCGGCCAAGATCGCCAGCGCGGCCAGCATCGGCAGCACGATCGCCGCGCGGCCGCGGGTTGCCGAAGTAGCCGTCATGGCTCCCAGCGTATGGTGCGCGCCAGCCGCGCTGCATACCAGGCGGGCGACGTTGCGGCGCGCCTGCTACCTGCTCAATCCCCGCCAGTGGCGTCGCACCTCCATGTCCCGGGCGGCAAATGCCTCCCGGGCGATGCGGGCGATGTGGTCGGAGTCCTGCAGGATCCCTCGCAGTTCAGCGCGGAACGCCTTGCGGCGGCCGGCCAGATCCGGCGCGGGTTCCAGCAGGCCCTGGTCGGCGAGCACCTGACAGGCGGTGGCGAACAGCAAGGTCGACACCGATTCGCTGCTGCGAACGCGCCCCTGCGCCACGTACTGGCGACCGACCCCCAGGGCCAACTGCGTCAGTTCGTTCTCGCCGATGTCGTCCGGTGCGTCGCAGAGCACATCGGCGACGATCGCGTAGGACTCGAAGAACACCCGCAGCATGACGTCGGAGGTCACCGGACTCTTTTCGGACAGAATGCCGTCGATCTCGGCGCCACCGGCGCCCACCCGCTGCTGCCAGTCACCGAACCAGGACATCTCCTCGGCGATGTTGTCGCGGAAAGACGCTGAATCGGCGAAGTAGAAGTCGAACTTGAGCAGGTCGCGCAGCCGCATCGCCTGCGTCCAGAACGCGTCCAGCCGGTCGCCTTCGCCGCGGCCGGCGTGCGCCAGGGCCAGTTCGACGATCGACGTCTCCAGGAAGGCGTGGATCACCGAGTTGCGGTAGAACGACGCGGCGTGCTCGTCTTCGGGGGCGATCCGCCACACCGACTCTCGTCCGCCGTCAACACGGGTTACCGGGTGCCCGTTGGATAACGCATCCACCGCTGCGCGTACCCCGTCGCGGCTGCGCAGCCGCAACCCGCTGTTGGAGATCGGAGTCTGCTTGCGTTCCAGGTAATCCAGGCCGGCCTGCAGCGAATGGTGGATCTGGTCCAGCGTCAACGCCAGCCCGTGCGTAGTCAGCAGCAACGCTGACACCAGGCCGGTCGCGCTGATCGGGGTGACACGCTGGATCCGCCAGGCCACCTCGATGGCCATCTTCTGCATGGCCAGCCGCTTGGCATCCGGATCAGTGGCAGCCGCACTGTCGGGGGCACCCAAGTACTGGCGCATTGATACGGCCTCGGGGAAGCGCACGTATATCTTGCCGTAGTTGCGTTCGCCCTGCGCCTTGATGAAACGGTAGAGCCAGCGGATCCCCTCGGGGGTCTTCTCTCCGCCGCGGGCATAGGCGGCGTACTCGTCGGTCTCATGCAGTTGGTCAAAACTGATCGAAACACCCTGCAGCAGAACATCTTCGGTGCGGTTGTCCAGGTAGGCATCGGCGACGTAGGTCATCAGCCCGAGCTTGGGGGGCAGCATCTTGCCGGTACGCGACCGGGTGCCCTCGATAGACCAGCTCAGGTTGAACCGCTTCTCCATCACGTAGCCGACGTACTCCTTGAGCACGTATTTGTAGAGCGGGTTGTTGCCGATGCTGCGGCGGATGAAGATGACGCCGGAGCGGCGCAGCAACGGCCCCATCAATCCGAACGACAGATTGATACCCGCGAAGACGTGGACCGGAGGAAGCCGGTTCTCCTGCATCGCCACCGGCATGACCGCGCCGTCGATGTAGGACCGGTGGGAGAACAGCAGCACCGCGGGGTGATTCTCCAGCGCGGTGCGCAGGGCGGCGACCTGATATTCGTCGTAGTCGATCTCGGGATCGAAGCCGCGGCTGAGCATCCGGGTCAAGACGGCGACCAAGTCGACCGAGACCCGACTCCAGCCGGTGGACAGCTCATCGAGCATCTTGCCGGCCTCGTCGACGGTGGCGCCCGGAATGGCGTCCAGTCCCTCGCGGAATCGGGTGGACGCCAAGATCTCCGGTTTCACCAGCCGCGGGGACTTGTATTGCGGGCCCAGGATCCGGTTCTCGGCGCGCTCCAGCGCCAGCACTGCGCGGCGCGTGACGAAATGCGCGAAGTCCCGCGGGTTTTCCGCGACGGTGTTTTCACTCCACTGGCTGCGCAGGTCGGCGACGCTGGCCGGCTCACCCACCACGACGCGGGCCAACGACGACTCGGTACGCAGGATCTGGCGCTGTTGGCGTTCGCTGGGCCGATACGGATTGCGGCCGGGCAGCAAGGCGGCCACGCGCTTCAGGGCGGACGCTTCAGCACGGGGCATCCAGAACACCCGCACCGGCAGGATCGACCGCCGCTCGTCGCGCTGGAGGTGGCCGACCAGCCGAGCCATCGCACCGGACGAGCGTTGCGACGGGTCGAGTTCCAGCAGTTCGATGCGGTGGTCGGGGCGGCCGTCCCGGTACCGTTCCAGCCACTCGTGAACGAGGTCGGCCTCCACCGGCGACTTCACGTAGGCCAAGACCAGGGTTTCGAAGGGTGCGGTGGCCTCCGCGGGATCGCTGGCCGGTGATGTCGTCACTGCTCCCCCTTCGGGGCCGGCGGCTTCTTGGCCGGGGCTTTCTTGGCCGCAGCCTTCTTGGCCGGCGCCTTCTTGGCGGCAACCTTTTTAGCCGGGGTCTTCTTGGCGGCAGCCTTTTTAGCGGGCGCCTTCTTGGCCGCCGGCTTGGGTGACCAGGCCGGCAACTCGTCGACCGGCCAGTCGGCCAGGGTGTCCAGGTACAGCTGCCGGACCTCCGCGATCCGCTCGGGCAGCGTGTCGACCGTCCAATCCTCGACCGAGATCGCCGGGAACACCGCGACGTCGACGGTGCCCGGGTGAGCGCTCATCGAGTCGCGGGCCGCGACCACCTCGGCGTTGCGGATGATCACCGGCACGATCGGTATCCCGGCCGCCATTGCGAGCCGGAAGGGTCCCTTCTTGAACGGGCCCACCCCGGTGGTGTCGACCCGAGTGCCTTCCGGCGCGATCACCACCGACAAGCCGCGCTTGGCACGTTCTTCGACCTGTTGTAGCGACTCCACGGCCGCTGCCGCGTCGTCCCGGTCGATGAACACCATCTCGGTCAGCTTCCCCAGCGGACCGGCGATCGGGTCTCGCTCCAGTTCGCGCTTGCCGACGCTGATCCAGTTGTCACGCACCAGCGAGGCTGTGATCACCGGATCGACCTGATTGCGGTGGTTGAAGATGAACACCGCCGGCCGGGTTGCGGTGAGATTCTCTTTGCCGATCACGTTGAGCCGCACGCCATTCAAACCAAGCAGCACCTGCGGGAACAGCGCGGTAAAGAAGTTGACCCCGCGACGGCGGCTGCCACTCAGTAGGCCCAGCCCGATCGCGCCAGCACCCACCGGGACGATCGAGCTGAGGCCGGCCAGGTTCCGCAGTTGGCCGACGACTCCGCTGCCGCGGCTGCTGAACTGCAGGATCGGCCAGCCGCGCTTGCGGGCGACCGAGGCCATCTTGCCCTCGGGGTTCGTCGGTCGCGGATTGCCGACCAGATGCATCAGCGCAACGTCTTCGTCCCCGTCGGCGTAGAAGTAACTGTCCTGCAGGTCGATGTCGTGTTCGGCGGCGAACTTCTGCACCGCGGCGGCCTTGCCCGGCCCCCACAGGATCGGTTCGACCACCTCGCCGGTGAGCACCCCGTCCTCGTCGGTGACGAAGGCGTTGGTGAGCGTGTTGGCAATACCCAGGAAACGGGCCACCGGTTCGACCTGGATGGTCAGCGCCGAAGAACTCAGCACGACGGTGTGCCCACGAGCCTGGTGGGCTCGCACCACCGCACGCATTTCGGGGTAGATGCGCTTGGCGATCTTCTGCACGAACAGCCGCTCGCCGATCTCATCGAGGTCACTGATCGAACGGCCACGCAGTGCCGACGACGCGGTCTTGATGAGCTCCTCGAACTCGATGCGGCCGAGCTGATGGTTGAGCCCGGCCTGGATCATGCCGAATAGCTCCCCCAGCCCCATGTCGCGGCTCCGGAATCGCTCCCGGGTGAGGATCACGGCGGTGAAGCCGGCCACCAGGGTGCCGTCAAGGTCGAAGAACGCGCCGATCTTGGGCCCTGGCGGGCTCGCCGCGATCTCAGCCACCGATCCGGGCAGCCGCATGTCGCGCGGCTGCCGAGGCTTCGAGTCGTCGGTCATGACGCGTCACCGTCCGAGAAGGAGGCCGGCACGCAGCGCGGCGCGGGATCTCCGGCGAGCGCCAGCACTTCGTCGAAGCCCGCCACCAGACAGCTGGCGAACAGCCTCTCGTCGCGGACGGCTGCGCGGTCGTAGCGGACCGTGACGGTGCACTCGCCGCCGCGGGAGATCAGCACCACCATCATCGCGACCCCCGGCAACGGACCTATCCCGTAGTGCCGCAGCACCTTCGCGCCCGCGATATAGGTTTCGCCGGGATAGAACGCCACATTGCTGGCCTGCACGTCGGCGTTGACCACCGACTCGGTCATCTTCTCCAGAACCGGGGATGGGAAGACGCTCAACAGCGGCGCGATGGAGCCGAGCACGTCCATCGCCGGCTCGTCACGGCGCTGGGTCATCTGCGACCGAATCCGCTTCATCCGCTCTACCGGGTCGGCGACTCCGACCGGGGCCGCCAGATTCACCCCGGTGAACCGGTTGCCGCCGGCTGGATCGGCATCGGCGCGCAGGTTCACCGGGATCGCCATCGGCAGCGTCGCGATCGGCACCCCCAGCGCCCGGTGATAGCGCCCCAGCGCACCGGACAGGGCAGCCAGGTAGGCGTCATTGATGGATCCACCGCCGGCCTTGGCGGCCCGATGCAGATCCGACAGCCGCACGTCGATCGCCTGGGTCCGGCTGGCCAGGCTGCGCCGGCGCAGCAACGGCGAGGGTTCGGCGGCCTGACTCATCACCCGCGCACCCGACCGGGCGTAGGTGATGGCGCCGGTCACCGCCGACAACGGGTCGCGCACGGTGCGGGTCGCCATCGACAGCGCCCCCAACAGCACATCGCGGGTACCGCCGAGCATTGCGATCGGCAGGTGGTTGATGCCGTCGCGCATCAGGTCGCCTGCCGACAGCTCCTGCGGTATCGGCTGTGGCGGCATCGACCGCGCCGGCGGATCACGCTCCAGGTCATAGATCCGGCCGAACATCGCAGCACCCCCGACACCGTCGGTGACCGCGTGGCTCAGGTGCATCAAGGTGGCCGCGCGCCCGTCGGCCAGCCCTTCCACCAGCGTCGCCGACCACAAAGGGCGCTGGATGTCCATCGGTGATTGCAGGGCCACCTCGGCCAGATCGAGCACCTCGCGCAAGCCCCCGGGCTCGGGCACCCGAACCCGCCGGACGTGAAAATCAAGATTGAAGTCGGGGTCCACCACCCACCGCGGGGCAGCCGTCGGCAACGTGGGCACCACAACTTTCTGGCGTAACCGCAGCACTTTCCGCGAGACGTTCTCGAACAGACTCCGGAAGCGGTCCCAGTCAGGGGTGGTGTCGAGCAACTCCAGGCCCATGATCCCCGAGCGGGTGCGCGGATTGGCCTCCCCGCGGTGCAGCAGGTAGTCAAGAGCACCGAGCTCGGTAGGCAATCCGTCGGCGTCCACAAGGTCACCCACGCCGAGCTCCCCACACCGCAGCCCTACCCCGCCCTGCTCGGCACACCGAGGCTGTCACCACACACCACTCCTGATTCACAGAGGTCACGCCGACCATTCAACGCTAGTTGTTTGCCCCCGGCGACGGGTGTCGATTGGCCCAGATCCGGATGCCTGCCGACAAATCGAAATACTGTGTTGGCCGGTTGAATTGGTAACGGCGGTTCAGCGAGGTTCGACGAAGGAGAGCCGAAGCTGGAACCGCCACATGAGCCCAGCGGTTCAGCGAGGTTCGACGAAGGAGAGCCGAAGCTGGAACCGCGGGCCTCGACCCCGCGGGTGCGGCTTTACTCGGTCGCCGGGGATCCACCCCTACCAGCGGATAAACTGGATCCGCATTGCCTCCGTAGCTCAGGTGGATAGAGCACATGACTTCTAATCTTGTGGTCGCAGGTTCGAGTCCTGCCGGGGGCGCAACAGCCGTGTATGACTTCGGGTGATGCTTGCCAGCGGCTTCGGTTGATCCTTGACGCGCCGGCCGGGTCGACGAGCTCAACTAGCGGCGATCGGCCCGGCTACCGTTACCGGATGCCACCTCGCCGCAGGTTTCCGTCTGCCAAAACCTCGGGGCGGCTCGCGCGCGTTACGCGACGCGACGACGACGGCTCCTTCGTTGCGGGCCCTGGACCACAGTGATTAGCGCCGGGGATTCGGCAACCAGCCGGGCTAGCCACTAGGCTGGAGCATCAACGATCAACCAAGGCGATCCGTCCACGCATCGAACGCCGCCGAACAGCGGCGCGTCAGCCCCAGCGGAACGCCACAAGCCCGGTTCGCATGACATCGTGTCGCGCGGAACGACAAGGAGACCGGGCAAATCGCGAAAGGCAGATCCATGAGCCACGAACGGGCGCTCGTCTTCTTCACCATGTTCATGATCGCAATGGTGGGGGTGACCGCAGGAGTCGTCACCTGGCTCGGCTGATCGCTCCCCCGCGGTAGCGTCATCGCCCCATGACACGTCCCGATCTCGTCTTATACAGCGTCACCGACCGCGTAGCGCTGATCACCGTCAACGATCCGGACCGGCGTAATGCCGTCACCGGCGCGATGTCGGTGCAGCTGCGGGCCGCTGTGGAGCGCGCCGAAGCCGACCCCGACGTGCACGCGGTGGTGGTCACCGGCGCCGGCCGGGCGTTCTGCGCCGGAGCCGACCTGTCGGCCCTCGGTGCGGCGACCGAGGACGGCCTGTTGGCGCTGTACGACGGTTTCATGGCGATCGCGCAGTGCACGCTACCCACGATCGCCGCGGTCAACGGTGCCGCGGTAGGTGCGGGTCTGAACCTGGCGCTGGCCGCCGACGTGCGTATCGCCGGTCCGGCGGCGCTGTTCGACGCCCGGTTCCAGCAGTTGGGTCTGCATCCCGGCGGCGGCGCCACCTGGATGCTGCATCGGGCGGTCGGTCCCCAGGTGGCCCGGGCCGCGCTGTTGTTCGGGATGCGTTTCGACGCGGAGGCAGCGGTGCGGCACGGTTTGGCGCTGCAGATCGACGAGGACCCGGTCAGCGCGGCTTTGGCGTTGGCCGCCGGACCGGCGTCGGCGCCTCGGCAGGTGGTTTTTGCGACCAAGGCGACGATGCGCGCCACCGCCACTCCCGGCGCGCTCGAGGGCGACCAACACGAGTTCGCCAAGCAGACCGAGCTGGGTCCGCAGGCAGCCACCGTCGAGTCGCCCGACTTCGCCGCACGGCTGGCCGCAGCGCAGCGCAAATAGCAGCGCCCGCCTACAGATCCAGCAGCGCGAGCTCGGGTTGTTCGATCAGATCGCGAAGCGCGCACAAGAATTCGGCGATCTGCGCGCCGTCGGCGATGCGATGGTCGAATGCGCACGTCAGGGTCAGCTGCGGACGCACGACGACGCTGTCACCCACCGCCACCGGCCGTGGCCTTAGCGAGCCGATCCCCAGGATGGCCGCCTCCGGGTAATTGATCACCGGCACCCCGTCATCGAGGCCGAGCGCCCCGAAGTTGGAGACCGTGAACGTGGATCCCTGCAACTCGGCTGGCTTGAGGGTTCCGGCGCGGGCCTCGGCGATCAGCCGGGCAACGATGTCGGCGAGTTCGCGGGTGGTCTTGCAATGCGCGTCGAACACCACCGGCACCAACAGGCCGCGGGGCGCGGCCACCCCGAAGCCCAGGTGGACGCTGTGGTGGGTGCGGATCATCGGGCCCGCCGGCGCTTCGACCCAGGTGGCGTTCAGCACCGGGTGGCGGGTCAGGGCGATGACCAGCAGACGCAGGATCAGCACGAACGGAGTGATCGCTGCAGCGTCCGCCTCGACCAGCCGGTCCCGCAGCTGCAGCAGATTCGTGCCGTCGACCTGCACGCTGGCGTGCGCATCGGGGATCCTGCTACGCGACAGTGTCATCCGCTCGGCCATGGCCGCCTGCACCGGGCTGGGCGGACGAAGTTCGTCGTCGGGTGCCGCCTGGCCGGCCGCGGCCCGCACACCGTCGGGGGTGATCACGCCGCTCGGTCCGGGAGGCACCCGGCTCAAGTCGACGCCCAGCTCGGCGGCGAGCTTGCGGGCACCCGGCTTGGCCTTGGGCCGACCGGTGGTGGACGTGCAAGCGCGGCGGCTGGTGTCGAACGTATCGTCGGCGCCGTAGCCGACCAGCACCGGAGCGCGCCCGCCGGGCTCGGCTGGGCGCTCGGCCGGTGTACCGGTATCGATACGCACCAGGGGTGCCCCGACCGCGAGCACATCGCCCACCCCGCCGCCCAGCTCGACCACCCGGCCGGCATACGGGCTGGGGATCTCCACCTCAGCTTTGGCGGTCTCCACCGAGCACAGTGCCTGGTTGAGTTCGATCCGATCACCGACGGCGACGTTCCAGCTTGTCACGGTCACCTCTTCGAGTCCCTCCCCGAGATCGGGGACGGTGAAGGTCTGAACCGTCTCGGTGCTCACGGCGCCTCCAACACACGCTGAACGCAGTCCAGCAGCCGGTCGGGGCCGGGCAGCCACAGTCGTTCCAGCCGCGCCGGTGGATAGGGGGTGTCGAATCCGGTGGCGCGCAACACCGGTGCCTCCAGCTCGTAGAACAGCTCCTCGGAGATGCGCGCGGCCAGTTCGGCGCCATAGCCGAGGTTGCGGGGCCCCTCGTGCAACACCACGCATCGCCCGGTGCGCCGCACTGACGCAGCGACGGTGTCGAAGTCGAGCGGGACCAGCGAGCGCAGATCGACCACCTCCAGGCTCCACCCGTGGTGTTGCGCGCCGATCTCGGCCGCGGACAGTGCGGTGGCCACCCCGCCGCCGTAGGTGAGCACCGTGACGTCGGTACCGGCGCGGCGTACGGCAGCACACCCGATCCCCGGCGCCGGGTGTTCGGTATCGACGGCACCCCGGGCCCAGTACCGTCGCTTGGGTTCGAGGAACATCACCGGGTCGGGGGCGGCGATCGAGTGCCGCAGTAGCCAGTAAGCGTCCGAGGGGTCGGCGGGCACCACGACCTTGAGTCCGGCGGTGTGCGCCCAATAGGTTTCGGTGGATTCCGAATGATGCTCGGCCGCACCGATTCCGCCGAACGAGGGGATGCGCACGGTGACCGGCATCGACACCGCGCCGCGAGTCCGGGTGCGGTACTTGGCCAAGTGGCTGACCACCTGGTCCAATGCGGGGTAGCTGAATCCGTCGAACTGGATCTCCGGAACCGGTACGAAGCCGCGCATCGCCAGCCCTATAGCGATGCCGATCACCGCCGATTCGGCCAGTGGCGTATCGAAACAGCGTTGCTCACCGAACGTTTCAGCCAGGCCTTCGGTCACCCGGAACACCCCGCCCTGCACGCCGACGTCGGTGCCGAACACCAGGACCTTGGCATCGGCGTCCATCGCATCGCGCAACGCCCGGTTGAGCGCCGCGACCATGGTCAGCTCTTCACTTTTTCGGGCGGTGGATCCGGTGGCCGCGGTGGGAGTCGCTGCGCGGGTGGGTGGTTCGAGAATCTGGGTCATCAGCGCCCCCTGCCCAATTCGGCGTGCAGCGCGGCGCGCTGCTGCTGCAGATCCGGGGTGATCTCGGCGTAGACGGCGGTGAACACCTCGTCGATGTCGGCATCGGGGGCCGCGACCGTGGCGTCTCGCAGCTCGCTGCGTACGCGCTGGGCCCGAGCGTCGACTCGGTCTTCCAGGCGTTGCGACCACACGCCGATATTGCGCAGGTAGCTGCGGTAGCGCGGGATCGGGTCGAGTGCCGTCCACCGGTCGACTTCGGCGTTGCTGCGGTAGCGGGTCGGATCATCGGAGGTGGTGTGCGGGCCGAGCCGGTAGGTGACGGCCTCGATCAGGCTCGGGCCACCGCCGTGTCGCGCCCGCTCGGCAGCTTCGGCCATCACCGCATAGCAGGCCAGCGGGTCATTGCCGTCCACCCGGATGCCGGGCATGCCGTAGCCGATCGCCTTGTGCGCCAGCGAGACAGCGGCGGTCTGCTTGCTCAGCGGCACCGAGATGGCCCATTGATTGTTCTGCACATAGAACACGCACGGGGCGGTGTACACCGCGGCGAAGTTGAGTGCCTCGTGTACGTCGCCCTCGCTGGTGGCGCCGTCGCCGGTGAAGGCGACGGTGACGGAGTCCTCGGCCAGGCGTTGGGCGGCCATCGCCGCGCCCACCGCGTGCAGCGTCTGGGTGCCGATCGGAATCGAGATCGGCGCACAGTTCTTCTCGGTGAACTCCAGCCCGCCGTTCCACGTTCCACGCCAGGCGGATGCGAGGTGCCACGGCGGGATGCCCCGGGTGACGAAGACGCCCAGCTCGCGGTATTGCGGGAACAGCCAGTCGGTTTTGCGCAGACACGCGGCGGCGCCCACTTGGGCGGCCTCCTGGCCGCGGCATGACGCGTACAACGCCAGCTCTCCCTGGCGTTGCAGGTTGACCAGTTCGGTGTCGAGCTCGCGGGTGAGCACCATCAGCTCGTAGAGCCAACAGAGGGTCTCTTCGGGCAGGTCCCGGCTATAGCGATTCTCGGCGGTGGGCGCCCCGTCCGGCCCGATCAGCTGCACAGGCTCCAGAGCGACCTGAGGACCGGTAATGCCTGGCAGCTGGCCCATGTGAGCCTCCTTGTGACGCTGATCTCATTATGCCAGCGAACACCGAGAGCCCAGTTCATCCACACCACGGCGACGCGCCGTGTCGGGCCGTCAGCCGGAGACCTCGAAGATGCCGTGCGCACCGTTCTCGGCGTGCCGCATGTCGTGATCCATGAACGGATAGTGGCCCGGTTCGGGGAAGGTGAGCTCGACGAACCCGCCTTGGGCGGGCGCCAGGTCGAGAGCCTGCGCACCTCCTGCCGGCGCCGAAGGGTCATTGGGCCGCAACAGCCAAGCGCCCTCTTTGTAGACGGTGTCGAACTGCGACCCGACGACGTGGAATGCGATCGAGTCGCCCGGGCCGGCATTGACCACCCAGACGCGCACCCGTTCGCCGGTGCGCGCCGGAAGCGGGGCGTGCATGTACTGGGCCGCGGTCCCGTTGAACATCCAGCCGTCGGGCTGGCCGGCGCGGATGGCCGTGGTTTGGGCGTCGGAATCCGGTGCGCTCGCATAGAGCTGCGCACCGACCAGGGCGTATTCCCGATCGACCGCCGCCAACCCGGGCGGGTCGATGATCACCGCCCCGTACATGCCGTTGGCGATGTGCAGCGCCATCGGCGGGGTACTGCAGTGATAAAGCCAGGCGCCGGCCCGCTGCGCCGTGAACCGGTAGACCAGCCGCTCCCCCGGCGCCAAGGTGCGCATCGGTTGGTCCGGGGCGAGCGCGCCGGCGTGAAAGTCGATTCCGTGGCCCATGCTCGCGTCGTTGATCAGGGTGATCTCGAAGGTGTCTCCGACCCGGCCGTGCAGGGTCGGTGCCGGTTCGACACCGCCGAAGGTCCAGCGGATCTCCCGGCGACCGGGAGCGATCTCCAATTCCCGGTCGACAGCGTGCAGTTCCACCCGATGCACACCCGGGGTCGCCGCCGCGAGCATCGCATCGCGCGGCCGCCAGCCGGGGGACGGATCGGCGGCCAGGTCCAAAACCGTCGGTGCGGACAGGCCACCATGCTCCCCGCCGCTGTGCTCATGCCGCGGGACACCACCGAGGGCGTGGATCGTCATCGTCATGCCGGCCGCCCGGTGACCGGGTACGTCGCACCATGCCTCCCGGTCCTGGCGCACCGCACCGAGATCCAGCACCGCGGTCTGGCCGCGACTCAACCGTGGGGTGCGCTCGCCGGTGTCGACGTGCAAGTCGTGCGGCAGTCCGTCGATGTTGGTGACTCGCAGCACCAATCGGGTTCCCGCCGGCACGTTGATCACATCCGGGGAGAACCGCATGTTCTTCAGGGTGACGTCGACGGTGCGGGCTTCACCGGAGACACCGGCGGCCCCCGAGGACGCGGGGCCGCCGACCCCCAGCCCCAGCGCGGCGGCGACGGCGACCGCCGCGGCGACGGCGACCGCGCCGGTGACCGCCCGGGGATGCGGTGCGATCGCCTCGGTGTCGAGCGGGCCGCGCAGCGCCACGGGTAGCGCGAGCCGCAGCGCCAGCAGTACGAAGCTGGCGACCGCGACCGCGGCCAGCACCCAGCCGATCAACGGCACGGGTGGTCGCCACGGCCCGGCCACCAGCGGGACGGCGAGGTTGATCGCGCAGACCCGGGCCTGCCAGCCCTGGTCCAAGTAGCTGATGACGGCTTTGCGAACGGGTGGGCCGTTGGCCACCAGGATCGGCAGCAGTTGGCTCAGGGCGCCCAGCAGGATCTGGGCGACGAATCCGACCGCCAGCAGCGGCAGCAGGGTGTTCTCCACGAATGCGGGCAGCACGTCGACGGAGCGGGCGGCGATCAGACGGATCGTCTCGATCAGGACGGCGACCCCGAGCCAGGCTGTCGCGCCGACCAGCATCCAGGCCGCGGGTCCGGTGAAGCTACGCCCTGGCCATAACCCGACGATGGACAGACCGACCCCGACCGCATACCCCAGCAGTCCGGTGGCGGTCAGCCACCAGCTGTCGGTGAGCAGGCCGGCGGCCGCAACGGTTAGGCCCACCGTCAGCGTCGGCAGCGCGCGCTGGGCCATCGCAAAGCTGCGCGGGGTGATCTTCTCGCGGATTGTGGTGGGCCACAGGGTGAACAAGGTGCCCACCACTGTCAGGCCGATCCAGCCGTAGAGCATCACGTGCACATGGGTGGTCCACAGCCGCGCATACCAGCGGGCTACCCCGAAGGCCATGGCAGCACCGGTCGCCGATCCGGCCAGCAGCGCGGCGATGGCTGCCAGGTAGAAGCCGACCAGGTAGTCGAAGCGCGCCGACAGGGCGCGCTTTTTCATCGCGATCAACTCGGCACCGTGGGCGACGGCCACCGCGGCCACGGCCGTGCCACCCATCCCGGTCAACGCCTCGGTGTTGAAGGCCACTCCGGCCAGGGTCGCGATTACCGCGAGGTTGAGCAGGGACAGCTTGGCCACCAGGTGCCATTGCGGTGGGTCGGGAACCCGGCACAGCGTGGTGGTGAAGTGTCCCGACCAGATGACGATCGCGTTGGTGGCCGCACCGAGGAGTAGCGCGTGCACCGGCAGCCAGATCGGGTGCGCAACGACGTTGTGGGCGGCCAGCAGCGCCACCGCGACGGCCAGCCAACCCAGCACCACGATGTTGGCGCCGAGGAACACCGGCCCGCGCGGTCCGCCCCGGCGGCGGGGTTTGACGACCGGCGCGGGGGGCGGCGGTCCCAACTGGATCATGTTCGCCAGGCTACGGTGGCGGCGCGCTCAGCCGGAAGTGACCTTAGACATCGAAAGCCCTCAGTCGGCGACGAACCGGTTTCGGTAGTCGCGCAGTCGGTTCGCCACCTCGTCGGCATCCAGACCCAGATCGGCCGGTCGGTAGTCCACCGCACCGTAGCGCCCGCGGGGGTGCTCGGCACAGAACTGCGTCATGGCTTCTTTAGCCCGGGTGTCGAGAGGCTGACCCGCGAGCTCGTAGATGGCAGCGACGGTCCCGTCCTCATCAGCCATGAAGTCCTCGAACCGCACGTCGACGGACTGCGCGGCCGGCAGCACCTCGCGATCGCGCAGGCAGCCGGTGAGCAGGTCGTCGGCCCGGTCCAGCCAATACTTCGAGATCTTGACCGGATCGGGATGGTCGCAGGCCATCCGTGCCGCATAGCTGATCATGGTCGCCATCGATCGCGTCACCTCGACCGGATCCCGATGGGTGACAACGAAGGTGGCGTCGGGGAAAGTGGCATACAGCGCGGGGAACTGCTCCAGATGCTGGGGCGACTTGAGCACCCAGCGGGTCCCACCGCGCAGCCATTGCAGTGCCTGCAACGTGCGCTTCATGTAGGCGTACGACGCGCTCTGATCGTGTTCCTTGTAGTGCTGCGCGAATGTCGGCACGTAGTAACTACATTCGAAGAGCATTCCGGAGATGTCGTTGCCCAGCAGCTGGATCTCTTCGTGCGCGTGGTCGACGGTCATGTCATGCATGCGTTTGAACTCGGGCATCGAGGTATTGATCAGATCCAGGCCGACGGCGCAGCGGTCACGCCTGGCCTGCGGATCGGGTTCGCCCGGAGTGGCGACCGGCTCCATGCTCTCCCAGTACGGCAGGTAGCGCAGGGCCGGGTCGGCGGCGATCAAGTTGTGCAGGTGGGTGGTGCCGGTCCGTGGCAGCCCGCAGATGATGATCGGGCGTTCGATCTCGACGCTCTCGATCTCGGGGTTCGCCTCGATCAGGTCTTCCAGCCGAAGCCGGTTGACCAGGTGGCCCACCAGTTGTTCGAACGCCATCGCCCGCCCAACACCGGACAGGTCGGCCTCGGCGACCAGCGAGCCACAGAGCACGTCGAGGCGTTCGGCGAATCCATTGTCGCCCCAGTTGTCCAGGCCTGTTCGTTCGGTTGCCGCCTGCAGCAGGGCTTCCGGGGTGAGTTGCAGGATCGCGCCGTAGCCGGCCAGGCCTTCGCGCATCGGGCCGGCGGCCTCGGGAAAGACCGGATTGGCCAGGTCTGTAAGCCGAATGGCGCCGGGCCGCGTGGCGGCGCTCACGAGGCCAGCTCTGCGACGTCGACGACCCGGCAGACCAGTGGGTCGGGGGTGGCCTCGGGCAGGAACCAGCGCAGCCAGATCAGACCTTTCGACCGGCCCGCGGTGGACACCCAGTTCGGATGTCCGGGATCGGTTTCGCTTATCACGATCTGCCAGGACCCGTCGGGTGCGTAGGTGACGTGCGCACCGTTGATGGTGACTCGCTCGCGGGTGTAGTCGTAGGTGTGCAGGAACGGATTCCACAGGCACAGATTCCAGAACACACACTCCGGTGAGGTTCCTTCGATGGCCAGGGCCTGGCCGGGTTGCAGTTCGTAGGCGCCCATCGCATAGGCGGCATCGCCGGCAGCCCAGCCCACGGTGCGGCTGGGAACCGGGTACGGATCCTGCAGCGCGTTGGCCGGCAGTCGCACGGGCGCCATGGCGGCCTGTTCGCGAATCCAGGTGCGCGCCGCGCGCATCCGCCGGCTCAGGTCGGCCGGGCTGTCGGGGCGCCGCGGCGTGTCATCAAGTGCCTCGATCTTCCACTGCACGCGTCGATCGGTGCCGGGGTCGGTGAGGTAGTCGCGGGTCAGGATGAACACGGCGTCGGGCTCCAGTTTGAGCCAGTTGCCCTGCTGCTCTTGCGCACTGATGATGAACTCGAAGTTGCCGTCGGCGTCGCAACCGAGGTCGCGATCGTTGATGGTGTCGATGATGCGGTCGCTGTAGCGGCCGTCATCGGGGCCGCCGTAGACGGTCATGGACAGGTAGACCCCGTCGCCACGGTTGCCGGTGACCCGATAGCTGCGGCTCGGGTCGACGGGCGCCAACTGATAGAAGGCATCCGAATTGTCGCCGCCCCACTTGAGATAGGGTCCGATCACGTCGACCAGGATCGGTTTGTCCGCATCGCCCCAGATGTAGGCCTCGGAGGCGACGCGCAGCAGGCTCAACGCCCATCGATAGCCGTCGAGGACATCGGCCTCCTCCAGTGGCGGATCGGCGTTCAGTAGACGCTGCTCGACGACGCGCACCTCGTCAAGCAAGTCCGCAAAGGCCTGAGACAGCTCGTCACTCATCCCGGTTCTCCCTTTTTCTCATTCCCTGCAGCAGCAGGGCGCACAGTCTGTCGGCGGCGGCGTCGACGGTCTCGGTGGCCAAGACTTGGGCGATGTAGAAGCTGGTGCCCACCAAGGCGTCATAGGCGATCTCGATATCGACGTCGGCTTCGAGCACGCCTTGGTCGATACCGGCGCGGACCAGCACAGCGAAGGCGGTGCGGGTCGTCTCGTCGAGTAGCTGTTGGGTGCGGATGAACAGCTCCGGGTCGCGGTGGCGATCGGCCAGGATGCCCAGTGCCGCAGCGGCCACGTCCGGTGCGCGCCAGAACTCGAACACCCGGGCAACGAATTGGCGCAGATCGGCTTCAAAATCGCCCGAGCTGGTCAGCACGTCACTGCCCTCGGCGGCACCGAAAACCGCGTCGAACACCAGGTGCGTCTTCGACGGCCAGCGTCGGTAGACGGTGGGGCGGCTGACGTCTGCCTCGCGGGCGATCGCCTCGATCGACACCTGGTCGTAGCCGTCGCGAGCCAGTAGCCGGCGGGCGGCCTCGGTGATGGCCCGCACGGTGCGCGGATCGCGCGGGCGTCCTCGACCGACCGGGGCCTGGTCCGGGCCCGTCGTCACTGTGACGTCCGCTGTCGGCGACTCACGCCCTAAACAGTTACATTACGTAACGTAATTAGTCAATGGTGTGGCGGGCGGCCGACCTGCGCAGGTCAGAATGCGTAACGGTGGTATTGCGACATGTTCGCTACCGCCGGAACCAGCGACATCGCCTTGCCCAGCGCCCGGTAGGCGCGCGGCAGTTGGGCGAAGGTATCCGACTCGAACCAGCGCTCCCATTGCAGGAGCCGGGTGCCCGGTACCGCGGCAAGAATGTCGTCGGGGCCGTTGATCGCCCAGTGCAGCGTCGCCCCGGATTTGCGCACCACCGCGTTGGACCATTGCGACTTGATAGCCAGCCAGTTGAAGGCATCGAACTGCAGCTCCCCGCTCGGGGCGTGCTCGACGACACGGCGCAGCAACGCCACCCCGTCAGATTCGGTGAGGTACATGGTCAGGCCCTCGCCCAGCATCAATGTCGGGCGGCCGCTGGGGATTTCGGCAAGCCATGCCGGGTCGGTGACCGACGCGGCCACCACGTGGTTGTGCGGTCGTTCGGGCAGCAGGCGCCGACGCAGGGCGGCGACATCGGGATAGTCGATCTCATGCCAGTCGATTCCATCGCCCGGTTGCAGTCGGAAGTATCGGGCGTCGAGCCCACAGCCGAGGTGCAGGACCACGGCGTCGGGTTCGGCCGTCAGGAATCGGCGGGCCCAGCTGTCGAAGTGCGCCGCACGGGTGGTCACCGACGGTGATCGGGCCGCGGTGATGGTGGTCTTGCGCCAGTCGTAGTCGATGCGTGCGACCACGTCCTTGGCGTAGCGATCTCCCAAGATGGGTGCGGGCAGATCGGCATCCAGCGCCTTGGCGTACAGCGTCGCGAGCATGGTCTGCGGGGACCCGCTCAGGTCCACCCGTGCCTTGTCATCGGTCATGCCAGTCCACGCTAGCGCCGCCGGCGGCAACCGCGCGGAGCTGAACGCATCTCAGCGTGGTGTTCAGCCCTCGGGCGCGATCCACTGACGTTCAACCGCTTTGACCAGCGCGGTCAGCGTGGCGTTCACCGGTACCTGCTCCCCCACCTGTGCGGCCGTGCGCACCACGGCGCCGTTGATGACGTCGATCTCGCTGACTCGGCGGGCCAGATGATCCAGTAGCGCAGACGGTTTGGCGTTCGGCATCTGCGCACCGAAGGCCCGGACATGCTCGACCGGGTCTGCCACATCGATGCCGATTCCGGCGGCGCGTGCCACCGTCCAGGCCTCGGTCGCGGTGGCACGGCTGACCGGTCCCATGTCTGCGTCGTCCATGACCTGCCCCACCGTCATGCCGGTCAGCGCGCACGGCGCGCTGTAGGCGGCGTTGCAGATCAGCTTCTCCCACTGCATGGCGGCGATGTCGGCGACCGCGGCCGCGTCGAATCCCGCCTCCGACCACACCCGGGCGATCTGATCGACAGTCGAAAAGGGCAGCGCCGCATAGGCGCCGAACCGGACGGCGCGCATCGCGTTGTGGTGTACATGCCCCGGGGCGGGACGCGACGCCCCGAATCCACTGGCGATGCCCACCGCAACGCGATGCGCGCCGACGATGTCGGCGACGGTGTCGGCCGACCCGAGACCGTTCTGGATGGTCAACACCGGCGTGGTGTCGCCGAGCAGTGGCAGTGCCTGGTTGGCCCCGGTGGCGACGTCGGCGGCCTTGACCGCCAGCACCACCAGATCCATCGGCTCGGCCGGGGCGGTGGTGGCCGCGCGCATTGGCACCACCTGGTCAGGCTGCGGCCCGCTGATCCGTAGGCCATTGGCGGCGATGGCGTCGACGTGTGCGCTCGACCGGTCCACGGCCAGCACGTCGTTGCCGGCCGCCGCCAATCTGGCGGCGTAGATCGAACCCATGGCGCCGCATCCGATGACCGCGATCTTCATCGGCTCATTCCCACCAGATCGGCGATCACGGCAGCCAGGTCGGGTTTCTCCTCCAGCCCGAAGCCTGGCGCGTCGGTCGGGGCGATGGTGCCCTCGGTCAATACACAACCCGGTGCGTAGCCGCCGAACGGTGCGAACACCCCGGGATAGGACTCGCAGCCGCCCAGACCCAGCGCGACCACGATGTGCAGATTGATCAGGTGCCCGCCGTGCGGGAAGGCGAAGCGACGATCAAACCCCTGCTGTTCGAGCGTCTCGATCATCCGGACGTATTCGGTGAGGCCGTAGCTGAGCCCGGCATCCATCTGGAAGATGTCGATGCCCGGCCGCATGCCGGCGTAGCGAACGAGGTTGGTCGCATCGCGCTGTGAGAAAAGGTTCTCTCCGGTGGCGATGGCGCCGTCGTAGGCCTCAATGACCGCGGCATTCAATGCGAAATCGAGTGGGTCACCGGGCTCTTCGTACCAGCGCAGGTCATAGGGGTTCAGAGCCTGTGCCCACTGCACTGCGCCGGCCTCGTCGAACCGGCCGTTGGCGTCGACGGCGACCCGGGATCCGCTGCCGACGATGTCGATCACGGCCTCGATGCGTGCCAGGTCTTCGCTGGTCGACGTGCCGCCGATCTTCATCTTGACCGCGTCGTAGCCCAGATCGAGATAGCCGCGGATCTCGCTGCGCAGCCGGTCCAGGGCGGCAGTCGAGTCCGCGCGATCGGAGCCCGGGTAGTAGTAGCCGCCGGCGGCATACACCGGGACGGCGGTGTTGACGGGGTCCCCGCCCAACTCCCTGCCGAAGTACTCGGCGATGGTGCGGTAGGCGGGCTCGTCGGCCAGTTTGGCGTTCAGGTCCCAGCACGCCAATTCCAGTGCGGCTGCGGCACCGGCCCGGTCGCCATGCCCGCCGGGCTTCTCATCTGCCAGCGCACAACACAGCACCCGCGCAGGATCGATGCGGCCGGCGTCGTCAAGCAAGGACTCGGGGCTCGCGCGCAACACTCGCGGGATCATCCGGTCGGCCAGGATGCCGCTCTGAGCGAATCGGCCGATCGAGTTGAACGCGACCCCGGTCACCGGCTTCCCGTCGCGGATCTGGTCGCTGACCACCGCGACCAGCGACACCGTGTGCCGGGAGAAATCGACCAAGGCGTTGGCGACCTCGCCGCGCAATCGGACCGGTGTCTCGATGATCTGGGTGATGCGCATGCGCGGTCAGTCCTCCTGGTGCGTCAATCCGCTCGCCGCAGGATGGCTTCCGCGTGCCGCAGCACCGGGGAGTCGACCATCTGTCCTTCGAACGCGAACACCCCGCGCTCGGTCTGCGCCGCGGCGAGCACCCTGCGCGCCCAGTCAACCCGTTCCGGGGCGGGCCGATAGGCGTCACGGACCACCGCGATCTGGCTCGGGTGGATGCACACCGTAGCAGCGAATCCGACCGCGGCACCATCGAGTGCTTCGGCTTTGAGCCCGTCGAGGTCGCGGATGTTGAGGTAGACGGCGTCCAGTGCGGCCCGGCCGAACGTCGAGGCCGCCAACAACACACTCGAGCGCACGTGGCGGGCCACATCGCGGTACCGGCCGTCGGAGTGCCTGCTGGAACCGCCGCCCATGGCCGCGACCAGATCTTCGGCGCCCCACATCATCGCGACGCATTGCTGTGCGGCGGCGATCTCGGCGCAGAACACCGCGCCGCGTGGGGTCTCGATCAAGGCCACCACCTGCCGGGGCGCCAGCGCGGCGACCTGGGCGGCGGATTCGGTCTTGGCCAGCATCACCGTCGTGTAGGCAGTGTCTGCCAGGGCCTCCAAGTCGCGGGCCTGGTCTTCGGTTCCAGCCGGGTTCACCCGCACCACGGTCCGCTCCGGGTCAAGCGGCGTGCTCCGCAACGCTTCGCGAGCGGCGGGCCGATCCGCAGCGGCCACACCGTCTTCCAGGTCCAGGATCACCACGTCGGCGACCGCAGCCGCTTTGCCGTATCGCTCCGGGCGATCCGCCGGGCAGAACAGCCACGCCGGGCCGACGCCACTCATCGTCCGTCCTCTGGCCGCTTGCGCACCAGCGTGGTGCGTACCGCGCGGGCAACGATGTCGCCGTTCTGGTTACGTCCGACGTGCTCCAACGTCACGATGCCCTCGCCGGGACGGCTCTGGGACTCCCGCTTGTCGGTACAGACCGTCTCGGCGTAGAGCGTGTCGCCGTGAAACACCGGCTTGGGGAACGACACCTCCGAGAAGCCCAGGTTGGCCACGATGGTGCCCAGCGTCAGCTGCGCCACCGAGAGGCCGACCAGGGTGGAGAGGGTGAACATCGAATTCACCAGGCGCTCACCGCGAAATCCCGGCTGCTGGGCCGCCCATGCCGCATCCAGGTGCAGCGATTGGGTGTTCATGGTCAGCGTGGTGAACAGCACGTTGTCGGCTTCGGTGATGGTGCGCCCGGGCCGGTGCAGGTAGGTGGTGCCGATCTCGTATTCCTCGAACCACAGGCCGCGCTGCTCGACGATCTTGCTCACGTTGTCGGCCATCGTCACAGCCCCAGCGATCGTGCGATCAGCATCAGTTGCACCTCGGTGGTGCCCTCACCGATCTCGAGGATCTTGCTGTCGCGGTAGTGCCGGGCCACCGGATACTCGTTGATGAAGCCGTAGCCGCCGTGGATCTGGGTGGCGTCGCGGGCGTTGTCCATCGCCGCTTCCGAGGAGATCATCTTGGCGATCGCAGCTTCCTTCTTGAACGGCTTGCCCGCCAGCATCTTCGCCGCGGCGTCGTAGTAGGCGGTACGGGCGACGTGGGCACGGGCCTCCATCCGGGCGATCTTGAAGCTGATCGCCTGGTAGGAGCCGATCGTCTGGCCGAACGCCTCACGCTCGCCGGCGTACTTGACGCTTTCGTCGACACAGCCCTGCGCCACCCCGGTGGCGACCGCGGCGATCGCGATGCGGCCCTCGTCGAGGATGGACAGGAAGTTGGCGTAGCCACGGCCCTCGTCACCGAGCAGGTTGGCGTGGGGAACGCGGGCGTCGGCGAAGGTGAGCGGGTGGGTGTCCGAGGCGTTCCAGCCGACCTTGTTGTAGGCCGGTTCGACGGTGAATCCGGGTGTGCCGGAGGGCACGATGATGGTGGAGATCTGCTTCTTGCCGTCAGGCCGCGTTCCGGTGACGGCGGTGACGGTCACCAGTGAGGTGATGTCAGTGCCGGAGTTGGTGATGAACTGCTTGGTGCCGTTGATGACCCACTCGTCGCCGTCGCGGCGGGCGGTGGTCCGGGTGCCGCCGGCATCGGAGCCGGCGCCCGGCTCGGTCAGCCCGAAGCCGGCCAGGGTGCGACCGGCAACCAGATCCGGCAGCCAGGTCTGCTTTTGTTCCTCGGAGCCGAACCGGTAGATCGGCATCGCCCCCAGGCCGACGCCGGCCTCCAGGGTCATCGCCACCGACTGGTCGACCTTGCCGAGTTCCTCCAGGGCGAGCGCCAGGGCGAAGTAGTCGCCGCCCATCCCGCCGTACTCCTCGGGGAACGGCAGGCCGAACAGCCCCATCTCCCCCATCTTGGCGATGACTTCGTAGGGAAAGCTGTGCTCTTCGTCGTGCTTGGCCGCCACCGGAGCGACGACGGTGCGGGCGAACTCGGCGACGGTGTCGCGCAAGTCCTGATAGTGGCTCGGCAGGGTTCCTGCCTCGATCGTCGTCATGATTTCGCTTCCTCGGTCTCTTCCTCCGGGACCAGCCGCGCCAGCACCTGATCCACCTTCACCTGATCGCCCACCGCCACCAACACCTGCACCCGGCCGGAAATCGGGGCGGTCAGGGTGTGCTCCATCTTCATCGCCTCGACCACGACCACCGGAGCACCTTCGCCGACAGTGGATTCCGATTCCACAGCGACGGCGATCACGGTGCCCGGCATCGGACTGGCGATCTCTGCGGTACGCGGGCCGGCGGCGGACCGCACCACAGTGCTTTCCTGGGCCTCCCGCAGCTGCCAACTCCCGCGTTCGTCGCAGATCCACAGTTGGCCGTCGTCCTCGGCGAACAGGTAGCGACGTTGCCGCCCGGCCACGGTCGCGATCAGCTGATCGCCTTCGACATGGGCGCTGGCGCCCTGGATCTCGCCCTCGCCGATCTGCACCTGCGCGGCGTCGGGCAGGCCCCACACCGACACCGTCTCGGTGCGCAGCGGGGTGTGCATCTGCGTGCGCACCGGCGCCGCCGCGCCGATCCGCCATCCGCTCGGGGATGCCCACAGGTCCGTGCGGCCGCGCTGGGCCAGCTCCCACTGGCGGTAGAGGCCACCGGCGGCCAACACATCGTCGGGAGCGGGCAGCGGTGTGAAGTGGCCCGACCGGGCGTCGAGCAGTTCGGTGTCGAGGTCACCGGCGATCACCCGCGCATCGGCCAGCAGGAACCGCAGGAACTCGATGTTGGTCTGCACCCCGAACACCGCCGTGCCGGCCAGCGCCGCATCGAGTCGCGCCAGTGCCTGCGCCCGGTCGGCCCCGTGCGCGATTACCTTGGACAGCATCGGGTCGTAGTCACTGCCTACGACGGTGCCGTCCAGCAACGACGAGTCCACCCGCACCCCCGGACCGGTGGGTTCGTGCACCGCAAGCACCCGCCCGCCGGTGGGCAGGAAGCCCCGAGCCGGGTCTTCGGCATACACCCGGGCTTCGACGGCGTGCCCGGTGAAGGTGATGTCGTCCTGGGTGAAGGTCAGCTTCTCCCCGGCGGCCACCCGCAGCTGCCACTCGACGAGGTCCAGGCCGGTGATCGCCTCGGTGACCGGGTGTTCCACCTGCAACCGGGTGTTCATCTCCATGAAGAAGAACTCATCGGGGCGATCCGCCGAGACGATGAACTCCACGGTGCCGGCGCCGACGTAGTCCACGCTGCGGGCGGTGTTGCAGGCCGCCGTACCGATCCGGTCGCGGGTGGCGGCGTCCAGCAACGGGGACGGTGCCTCTTCGATCACCTTCTGGTGGCGTCGCTGCAGGCTGCATTCACGTTCGCCGAGGTGCACCACGTTGCCCTGGGTGTCGGCGAGCACCTGTACCTCGATGTGGCGCGGCCGCAGCACGAATCGCTCCAAGAACAAGGTGTCGTCACCGAACGCCGAGGCCGCCTCGCGCCGGGCAGTGGCCAGCGCCGGGCGCAGCTGCGCCGGGTCGTCCACCAGGTGCATGCCTTTGCCACCGCCGCCGGCCGACGGCTTGATCAGCACCGGGTAACCGATCTCGGCTGCCGCGGCCACCAGCTCGTCGTCGGACAGACCGGGTTTGGCGATCCCCGGAACCACCGGCACCTCGAAGGCGGTGACGGTGTTCTTCGCTGAGATCTTGTCGCCCATCACCTCGATGGCCCGAGCCGGCGGCCCGATGAAGACCACTCCAGCCCGTTCGCAGGCGGCCGCGAATCCGGCGTTCTCGGAAAGGAATCCGTAGCCGGGGTGAATGGCCTGGGCGCCGGTGGCCGCGGCGGCCTCGAGCACTTTGGGTATCGACAGGTAGCTCTCCAGTACCGGTGCGGGCCCCAGGCGCACCGCGGTGTCGGCTTCACACACGTGGCGCGCCCCGGCGTCAGCGTCGCTGTAGACGGCTACTGACCGGATGCCCATCCGGCGCAGGGTGCGGATCACCCGTACCGCGATCTCACCGCGATTGGCTATCAAGACGGTTTCAAACATGTGCGCTCACATCCGGAATACGCCGTAGGAGACCGGGTCCAAAGGCGCGTTCGAGCAGACCGAAAGCGCAAGGCCCAATACTGTTCTGGTGTCAGCCGGGTCGATAATCCCGTCGTCCCACAGCCGCGCGGTCGAGTAGTACGGGTTGCCCTGCACCTCATATTGCTCACGGATCGGGGCCTTGAAGGCCTCCTCGTCGGCGGCCGACCACGGCTTGCCGGCGGCGTCGAGTTGATCGCTGCGCACGGTGGCCAGCACCGACGCGGCCTGCTCGCCACCCATCACCGAGATCCGGGCGTTGGGCCACATCCACAGGAATCGCGGCGAGTACGCCCGGCCGCACATGGAGTAGTTGCCCGCCCCGTAGGACCCGCCGATCACGACCGTCAGCTTGGGCACCCGCGCACACGCCACGGCGGTGACCATCTTCGCGCCGTGTTTGGCGATGCCCCCGGCCTCATAGTCCCGGCCGACCATGAACCCGGCGATGTTCTGCAGGAACACCAGTGGTATCGAGCGTTTGTCGCACAGCTCGATGAAGTGCGCCCCTTTGACCGCGGATTCACCGAACAGCACCCCGTTGTTGGCGATGATCCCGACCGGGTGGCCGTGGATGCGCGCGAACGCGGTGACCAGCGTCTTGCCGTACTCGGCCTTGAACTCGCTGAACTCGCTGCCGTCGACCAGCCGCACGATCACCTGGCGCACGTCGTAGGGCACCCGCGGGTCCGGGGGAACCACGTCGTAGAGCTCGGCCGGGTCATGGCGGGGCTCGACAGAGTCGCTTATCTCCCATGGGCTTTCGGGGCGAGGGCCGAAGGTGGCCGCGATCTGGCGCACTATGCGCAGCGCGTGTTCGTCGTCGTCGGCCAGGTAGTCGGTGACCCCGGAGACCTTGGAGTGCAGGTCACCGCCGCCGAGTTCTTCGGCGGTCACCACTTCACCGGTGGCGGCCTTCACCAGCGGCGGCCCGCCCAGGAAGATGGTGCCCTGTTCCCGGACGATGACGGCTTCGTCGCTCATGGCCGGGACGTAGGCGCCGCCGGCGGTGCACGAACCGAGCACCGCCGCGATCTGCGGAATGCCCGCAGCGCTCATGGTGGCCTGGTTGAAGAAGATCCGCCCGAAGTGCTCACGGTCGGGGAAGACTTCGTCCTGGCGGGGCAGGAACGCTCCACCCGAGTCCACCAGGTACAGGCAGGGCAGCCGGTTGCCCAATGCCACCTCTTGGGCACGCAGGTGCTTTTTGACCGTCACCGGGTAGTAGGTGCCGCCCTTGACGGTGGCGTCATTGGCGACGATCACGCATTCCCGGCCTGACACCCGACCGATGCCGGTGATGATCCCCGCCCCGGGGCACTCGTCGTCGTACATCCCGTCGGCGGCCAGTGGCGCCAGTTCCAGGAACGGGCTACCGGGGTCCAGCAGCCGGTCAACCCGGTCGCGGGGCAATAGCTTTCCGCGAGCCACGTGGCGCTGGCGGGACTGCTCGTTGCCGCCCAGCGCCGCGGTCGCCAGCTTGTTCTTGAGTTCGGCGACCAGGCGGCGGTGCTCGTCAGCGAATGCCGATGTTGTCATGACAGTGCCGACAAGTCCAGCGGAGCATCGGTTTTCGCGACCACGTCGTCGACGGTGATGCCCGGCGCGGTCTCGATCAGCGCCAACCCGTTCTCGGTGACGTCGATGACGGCCAGGTCGGTGATGATCCGGTTGACGCAGCGGGCGCCGGTGAGCGGCAGCGTGCACTGCTCGACGATCTTGGCGCTGCCGTCTTTGGCGGCGTGTTCCATCATCACGATCACCCGGCGCGCTCCGTGCACCAGGTCCATGGCTCCACCCATACCTTTGATCATCTTGCCGGGGATCATCCAGTTGGCCAGGTCGCCGGCGGCCGAAACCTGCATGGCGCCAAGGACCGCCACGTCCAGGTGGCCGCCGCGGATGACGCCGAACGAGGCCGACGACGAGAAGAACGAGGCGCCGGGCAGGGTGGTCACTGTTTCTTTGCCGGCGTTGATCAGGTCGGCGTCGAGGTCTTCGCGCAGCGGGTAGGGGCCGACCCCGAGGATTCCGTTCTCCGAGTGCAGCACCACATTGACGCCGTCGGGGATGTGGTTGGGAATCAAGGTGGGCAGGCCGATGCCGAGGTTGACGTACTGACCGTCGCGCAACTCGGCGGCGACCCGTGCGGCCAGTTCATCTCTTGTCAGGGTCATGCGCGCACCGTCTCCCGCTCGATTCGCTTGATCGGATCGGGCACGTGCACCACCCGGTGCACGAAGACTCCCTGGGTGTGCACCTCGGCGGGGCAGATCTCACCGGGCTCGACCAGGTGCTCGACCTCGGCGATGGTGATCCGGCCTGCCGCAGCGCAGTCCGGGTTGAAGTTGGCGGCGGCCTCGCGGTAGACGAGGTTGCCGTGCCGGTCGCCCTTCCAGGCGTGCACCAGCGCGAAGTCGGTGCGAATCGCCCGCTCCAAGACATAGGTTCGGCCGTCGAACTCCCGGGTCTCCTTCGGTGGCGAGGCCACCGCCACCCCACCGGCCCCGTCGTAGCGCCACGGCAAACCTCCGTCGGCGACCTGGGTGCCCACGCCGGTGGGCGTGTAAAAGGCCGGGATGCCGGCGCCGCCGGCGCGCAGCCGCTCGGCGAGGGTGCCCTGCGGGGTCAGCTCCACCTCGAGCTCGCCGGAGAGAAACTGCCGGGCGAACTCCTTGTTCTCGCCGACATAGGAGCTCACGGTGCGGCGGATGCGCTTGTGCTCCAACAGCACTCCCAGCCCGATGCCGTCGACGCCGCAGTTGTTCGACACCGTTTCCAGATCGGTGACCCCGAGCTGAAGGAGGGCCTCGATCAACGCCTCCGGGATGCCACAGAGCCCGAATCCGCCGACTGCCAGTGACGCGCCGTCGGTCACGTCGGCCACGGCCTCTGCCGCCGTCGCCACGACCTTGTCTATCGCCACCGCGCCTCCTCATTTCAGTTAATATTCATTAACTGATGCCAGAGAATACCATTCTCTAGCAGCCCTGTCAGCCGCCGCCCAAATGCTCGATTGCCTGCTGGCGCATCTCGTCCTTGCGGACCTTGCCGGTGACCGTCATGGGGAACTCGGTCACAACCCGCACATAGCGCGGCACTTTGAAGTGCGCGAGCCGGCCGGTGCAGAACTCCCGCAGCCGCTCGACGGTCAGCGGCGGTGCTCCGTCGCGCATCATCACTACCGCCATCAGCTCCTCGCCATAGGTGTCGTCGGGCACACCGATGACCTGGGCGTCGCGGATGTCGGGATGGGTGTAGAGGAATTCCTCGATCTCGCGCGGGTAGATGTTCTCCCCGCCACGGATCACCATGTCCTTGATCCGCCCGGTGATACGCAGATAGCCGTCGCCGTCCATCACGGCCAGGTCGCCGGTGTGCATCCAGCCTTCGGTGTCGATGGCCTCCGCAGTCTTGTCCGGGTCGTTCCAGTAGCCGGTCATCACCGAGTAACCGCGGGTGCACAGCTCGCCGACCTGCCCGCGCGGCACCGTCACACCGGTGGCCGGGTCGGTCAGCTTGATCTCCAGGTGCGGGCCGACCCGGCCGACGGTCTCGACTCGCTGCACCAGCGAGTCCTCGCCGCGGGTTTGGGTCGACACCGGAGAGGTCTCGGTCATGCCGTAGCAGATCGCGACCCCGGTCATCTGCATGTCGTCGATGACCCGTCGCATCACCTCGGCCGGGCACGGCGATCCCGCCATGATTCCGCTGCGCAGGCTGGTCAGGTCGTACTCGGCGAAGTCAGCCAGGCCGAGTTCGGCGATGAACATGGTGGGCACCCCATAGAGGCTGGTGCAGGCTTCATCCTGCACGGCCCGCAGCGTGGCCGCTGGTTCAAATCCAGGGCCCGGCAAGACGATGGTCGCCCCGTGACTGGTCGCCGCCAGGCTCCCCATCACTGAACCGAAGCAGTGATAGAGCGGCACGGGCAGGCAGATCCGATCTGCTGGGGTGTAGCCGAGCAGCTCACCGACCAGGTAGCCGTTGTTAAGGATGTTGCGATGGCTCAGCGTCGCGCCCTTGGGATAACCCGTTGTGCCCGAGGTGTATTGGATATTGATCGGATCATCAGCACGCAGTGTCGCGGCCACCTGCGACAGTGCTGTCGCATCGATCGGCGTGCCGGTTAGCTCCTGCCACCGGGAGCCGCCGATGAACACCACCTCGCGCAGCTCCGGGCATTCGGGAGCCACCTCCTGCAGCATGACGACGTAGTCAGATGTCTTGAAACGCTTCGCCGAGATGACCAACGCGACCCCGGACTGCTTGAGCGCATAGGCCAATTCGTGGGAGCGATACGCGGGGTTGACGTTGACCAGAACCGCGCCGATCTCGGCGCTGGCGTACTGGGTCAATACCCATTCGGCAGAGTTGGGCGCCCAGATGCCCACCCGGTCCCCCGGCCTGATGCCGGCATGCAGCAGCCCGGTTGCCAGTCGGCGCACCTCGGCTACCAGCTCGGTGTAGCTGAAGCGCCGACCCGCCGGAACGTCAACCAACGCATCATGATCGGGGTACCTGCTGGCGATCGCCGCGAGATTGGCGCCGATCGTCGTCTCCAGCAAGGCGGGCTGAGCCCCGCCGCGGGCATAGGACAAGTCGTTCTGCGCCGCGGGTACCGCAGTTGACATCGGCTCCTCCACCGGTGCCGCCCGAAGCCCGATGTGCTCGCAGGCGACGGGTGTTACGTTAGTGGCCATTAACTCCAGTTGTCCACGACGGAGCGGAGGCGTGATGGCTTCTTCCATTCCGAAGTCCATCTCAGCCGACTCGGCGGGCAATGACGAGCCGGGCAACCGGCGCAGCCGGCTGAAGTCCGACCGGCGTAGCCAGCTGCTCGCAGCAGCCGAACGCCTCTTCGCGCAGGGCGGCTACCCGGCGGTGCGGCTGGAGGACATCGGCGCGGCCGCAGGAGTCAGCGGCCCGGCCATCTACCGCCACTTCGCAGGCAAGGAGGCGCTGCTGGTCGAGTTGCTCGTCGGTATCAGCACCCGGTTGCTCGCCGGGGCGCGCGCCGTCGAAGCGGGTGGACACAGTCCGCAGCAAGTGCTGGACGGCCTGGTCGAGTTTCATCTCGATTTCGCCCTCGGCGAGCCGGATCTGATCCGGATCCAGGACCGCGATCTGGCTCACCTGCCGGCCGCCGCGCAGCGTCAGGTGCGCAGCGCCCAGCGGCAGTACGTCGAAGTGTGGGTGAGCGTGTTGCGCGCGCTGCATCCGGGGCTGGCCGAAGCCGATGCACGGCTGATGGCGCACGCCGCGTTCGGTCTGCTGAACTCGACCCCGCACAGCATGAAGCCCATTGGCGCCAAGTCGGCCGGCCCGGAACGCTCGCGAGCGGTGTTGCGGGCGATGACGATCAGCGCGCTGGGCGCGACCGGAATTTAGGACCGCGCGCCGACGTCCCGGCCGCAGACGCCCGGCGCAGGTACCCTGCAAGCCATGAGGTGGGCATGACCGATCCGTATCGACCGGAGGGCTCTAATCAGTCCTGGCAGCGCGGTGGAGCGTCTGAGCCGCCGACGTCCGGCTATCCGCCCTACGTCGACCCGGCCTACGCCGGGCAGCTGCCGTCGTACCCGTCCGGTTATCCGCCGCAGGCTCCCCACCCGACCGAGCAGTTGCCGCGGCAGCACTGGGAGGCATCCCAGCCCCCGGAGGGTGGACCTGTAGGCGGCGGCGAAGGTGGACCGCCGGAGCCTCCGCGGTTCCCGGCCTGGCTGTTCCTGGTAGCCGGCGCCGCGGTACTGCTGGTGGTCGGCATGGTGATCGCCCTGGTGATTGCTAATGGCTCACAGCGCAATTCAGCCACCGTCACGCCGGTGACCCCGTTGCCGACCGCCCCGAGCACCCCGGTGCCCAAGCGTGTCCCCACCACCACTCCCTCGACGCCAACGACGCCGGCGCCGAGCACAACGACCACACCTCCACCGACGACATCGACCACTGCCGGAGTGCCCGAGACGATCCTCTACAGCGTCAGCGGGACCGGTCGGGCGCTGAGCATCGCCTACATCGATACCGGCGGCATCTTGAAGACTGAGTTCAATGTGGCGCTGCCGTGGAGCAAGCAGGTGACGCTGACGCCGCCGGCCACGACGGCGGCGGCGGTCACGGTGGTCAATTTCGGCGAACAGATCACCTGCTCGGTATCGGTGGACGGTGCACAAGTCCGCCAGCGCACCGGTTCGATTCTCACGGTGTGCGCTGCTGCCGGCTGACGCGGCGATCGCTAGCGCGGCGAAGCCGGGCGAAGCGGGGTCGGCGCCATCGGCACCCGCACCGGCAGCAGCGCCAGCAGGCCCAGCAGCAGGACGGTACACAACC